>JADMIN010000225.1 GCA_015478575.1 Ktedonobacterales bacterium
CTCTATGGCTCGGCGCTGCGCGCGGCCTGGCAGCGTGTGACCGCGCGCGCGACCTCCTGATAGGGATGCGCCCGCCCGCCGCATGAGCGGGCGGGCACTCACTTCGCGCTGGCGCGGGGTTGGGAGGGTGTCAGGCGCCGGGTGTGTAGCGCTGAATGAAGTCGAGCATGCGCTGCCAGGCATCCGTCGACTCCTTGGTATATTCTTCTTGTTTGCGGTCGAAGAAGCTGTGTGGCGCGTCGGGATAGATGACGATCTCATGCGCCACGCCCGCCGCCGCCAGCGCCGCGTCAAATTCGTGGACCGAGTCCACCGGGATGCCCTGATCCGCGCCACCGAAGAGGCCGAGCACCGGGCACGCAAACTCGCTGACATGGTCAATGGGTCCCTTGGCGCCCTCCTGACGGGCACGCGGCGATCCGTAGAAGCCGATCACACCGGCCAGGCCCAGGCGGTTGGCGGCCTGCAGAAAGGAGTTGCCGCCGCCGAAGCAGAAGCCCACCGTGAAGATGGCACGCTGGCTAGCACTGGGGGTCTGGCGCAGGTAGGCTACCGCGCTGGCGACATCGGCCGCCACCGTTTCGGGCTGGGTCTGTTGCACATGTGGCCAGAAATCGAAGTCATCCTCGCGTGGCGTCAGCCCCGCCGTGCGCCCAAAATAATCTATCGCCACCGCCTCGATACCCGCGCTGGCGAAGCGCAGCGCCAAATCGCGATAGAAGCGGTAGAGGCCGCGCACATCCGGCAGGATCACGATGCCGCTGCGTGAGGGGATCAGCTCGCTCACCCCATGCGCGGCAAAGGCGCTGAACTTCGTTCCATCCATCGAGGTCAGCACCAGCTCCTCGCCGCGCACCTCGCCTCCGCTGATCGGTGGCATTGGCGGCTCCGCGTTCACGTCGAAGCACATGGGATCTCCTCCTTCGCACATGGCGCGCGCGTCGGGCATGCCACGCGCTCGCGCGGCCTTCGCGCCCCAGCCCGCGCCTGGCCCATCACGTTTGCTCATCACACTTGCCCTGCCACGCTGGCAGGAAGATACACTGCACTATACCATCGGAAGGCGGGCAGCGCGTTGGCTCGGTGGCAGCGCGTTGGCTAGGAGAGGCCTAGCAGGCGCACCAGCCGTGTGGTGGAGTGGTTCTCGATGCGCGGGATCACCACGCGCACCGCGACGCCGACGCGCGCCATCGCCTCGCGCTTCTCCGCGAGGAAGGGGTCATCGGCGGTGACGGCGAGATAGCGCGCGCCCAGCGGACGCAGCAGCTCGACGTAATACTCTGGATCCACGCGCTCGCCGGTAATGAGGAAGACGCGGTCCACGATGCGCAGCGCCGCCAGCAACTCACAGCGATCCTCCTGCGATTGGATGGGGCGTCCGGGGCCTTTCCAGCGGAGCACGCGCTCGTCGCTCTCGACGCCGACGACGAGCGTGCCGCCGAGTTGATGTGCCGCCCGTAAAAAGCGGAGGTGGCCGACATGCAGCAGATCGAAGGCGCCAGTCACGACCACCAGCCCCTGGTCGGGGGTTCGCTCGCCGCCTCCCATATCCCTGTGATTCATGCCTTATCCTTCGCTGCCCCACCGCATACCGGAGTGTGATCCATGCCGCATCATATCGCATCATATTATACGGCGACTGATACCGCGACGGTGGCGGGGCATCTCTCGCTCCGCCGTGGCGAGCGACCATCGCGCACTTGCCGGGGGCGATGATGGGCGCGTATGATGAGCGCGTATGATGGGCGCACGAGACGAGGAAGTTATTGAGCGGAGTGTCTCCGCGCGTGCGGTCGCTTGGAGGCGGCATTCCGCGCCGTGTGGGCACCCGTAGGACCATCAGGAGCGCGGCATGTACGTGACCCGGCTCGACGCCGACGACTGGACCACTGGCCAGCAGCAAAACGAGATGATCGAGCGGCCCGATCTGGCGGGCATCGAGGCCGCGCTGCGCCGGCTGGATGGCGAGCGGTGGACGCTGGTGGTGCTGGGGACGGAGGGCGACAGCGACACGATCCCCGACACGACCCCTGACACGACGTATATGGGCATCGGCGGTGGGGCCGGTGGCCGCTATGTCGTCTTCATCAGCGACGACCGCGGCGAATCGTTTATCTTGCGCGAGAGCGAGACCGACCTGCCAGAGGAGAGCGCCGTCGCGCTCGTCATCGGCGGCCAATCGGGGGAATATCCCGCCCGCCACTGTGTCGGCCAGGAGGCGATGCTGCGTGCCGCCCGCACCTTCGCCGTGGATGGCGCGCGCGACACCTCCCTCGCCTGGGAGCGCCAGGAAGACGACGAGGGAGACGACGAGGGAGACGACGCGCCCGACTTGTCTGCCCTCGGCCCCAGATGAGCGCCACGGGTGAGCATCTCGCATCCGCTTGGGCGCAAGCGTGCCACATGGGGCGCACGGGGCGCGCTCTTCGCGGGCGCGCAGCGGGTGTGGTGGGGCGCGTCGAGCAACGGGCGCGTCGTGCCGAAGATCAACTTAGTCACGTGGTTGGGGCAAGAGCGTCTGGAGGGGGCATGGCCACTGGCGCGAGCGGCGGCGCGTGGTATAATGCCGCGCGACGAGTCTGATGAGCCAGGGCGCCACGCGACGCGCGGTATGGTCGGGTCGGCTCGCGCGAGAAGAGGTGAGCGCAGCGCCTATGGCACCTTTGGCAGATTTCCCCCGCCGCCTCGCCGTGCTCGGCAGCACTGGCTCCATTGGCCGCCAGACGCTCGATGTCGTGCGTGCCTATCCCGATCACTTCGTGGTCGTCGCGCTGGCCGCGCGTGGCAATGTCGCGCTGCTGGCGGAGCAGGCGCGCGAGTTCTCGCCCCAGCTCGTTGCCGTCACCGGCCAGGATGACGAGACGCGGCGCCAAGTGGCCGCGCTGCTGCCCGGCGCGCTCGCTGGCATCGAGGGGCTGATCGCGGCGGCCACGCATGCCGATGTGGATATCGTCGTCGCCGCCACCTCTGGGCTGATCGGCCTACGCCCCACGCTCGCCGCCATTGCCGCGGGCAAGACCATCGCGCTGGCCAACAAAGAGACGCTGGTCATGGCTGGCCACCTCGTGACCGCCGCGGCCAGACGGGCTGGCGTCGAGATCCGCCCGGTGGATAGCGAGCACAACGCCATCTGGCAGTGCCTGCGCGGCGAGCGCTCCTCGTCGGTGCGGCGGCTGCTCATCACCGCTTCTGGCGGGCCGCTGCGCTCGCTGTCGCTGGAGCGCATGCGCGATGTGACGCCGGAGCAGGCGCTGGCGCACCCCACATGGCGGATGGGGCCGAAAGTCACGATTGATTCGGCCACCCTGATGAATAAGGGCCTAGAGGTCATCGAGGCCCATTGGCTCTTCGATCTGCCTTTCGAGAAGATCGCGGTGGTGGTGCAGCCACAGAGTATCATCCATTCCATGGTGGAATTCGTAGATGATTCTATCAAGGCTCAGGCCAGCCTGCCGAGCATGCATCTGCCCATCCAGGATGCGCTCAGCTTTCCAGAGCGGCTGGAGCGCGCTGGCACCGCGCTGGCCCGCCCGCTGCGGTGGGCTGAGGTCGCCCACCTGGAATTCGCGGATGTTGATCAGGAGCGCTTCCCCTGCCTGCGGCTGGCCTACGCGGCGGGGCGGCGGGGCGGCACGGCCCCGGCGGTGCTGGTGGGGGCGGATGAGCGGGCGGTACCGCTCTTCTTGGCGGGCACGATTCGCCTGACGGAGATCGCGGAGGTGCTCGAACAGGTGCTCGCTACGCATGCCTTCGTGGCGGAGCCGGACCTGGACCAGGTGGTGGCGGCGGGTGCGTGGGCGCGCGATGAGGTGTCGCGTCTCTGCGGCCAGCCAGTGGAGACGGTGTGAGTGGATCGCCGATCGCGCCCGCCGCGAGGCTGTGGCGCGCTGGACGGCATGGAGGATACTGATGAGTCCGTGGTATTTACTTGCGGCAATTCCCGTCTTCGGGCTGCTGGTGCTGGTCCATGAGTTCGGCCACTTCCTCACGGCGAAGTGGGCCGGCATTCGCGTCGAGGAGTTCGGCATCGGCTTTCCGCCGCGCCTGGCTGGCGTGAGGCGCGGCGAGACGCTCTATTCGCTCAACCTGCTGCCCATCGGCGGCTTCGTGAAGATGCCCGGCGAGAACGGCGAGACGAGCGACGCGAACGGCGCCTACGATCCGCGCAGCTTCGGCGCCAAGCCGGCGGGCAAGCGCGCCATCGTGCTGCTGGCCGGTGTCACGATGAATCTGCTGCTGGCGCTGCTGCTCTTCACGACGGCGGAGGCCATCGGCCAGGTACAGTTCCGCGCGGCCATCGGCTCCGTCCAGCCGAATTCGCCCGCGGCGCAGGCGGGGCTGCTGGCTGGCGACCAGATTCTCGCGATTGACGGTCAGCCGGTGAAGTATTGGTCCGATGTGACCGACGAACTGACCAAGCTGGATGCTCAGGTGTCAGCGAGCGCGAAGACCTTCCCCGTCACACTGATCGTCAAGCACGCCAACGTCAGCGGTCCGGTGACCATCACCGCGCAGGCGCGAGCGCACGCCGCCCCCACCGTCGGCTTCCTGGGCATCGGGCGTGACAGCACCAACCCCTACGTCAACCGCGTGCCGATCTGGCAGGCGCCCGCGGCGGGCGCGCGCGACATCCGTGATGTGACGGTGGGCACCGTCGGTGGCATCGCGCAGATCATCCGCGGCCAGCTCCCCTGGAACCAGGCGATCCAGGGGCCGGTGGGCATCGTGCGCGATACTGGGTTGGTGGCGAGCAGTGTGCCACAGATTGGCCCCTACTGGTTGCTCTATCTGACGGCGGCGCTCAGCCTGAACCTGGCCTTCGTCAATGTCTTGCCCATTCCCGCGCTGGATGGCGGGCGGCTGCTCTTCATTGGGATCGAGGTGCTGCGCCGTGGCAAGCGTATCAGCCCGGAGCGCGAGGCACTGGTCAATCTCGCTGGCATGGGCGTGCTGCTCTTGTTGATGCTGCTCGTGACCATCAACGACATCGGCGGCGCTCGCTAGCGACGGCGCGCCGCATAGTCGCGTGCGAGGGGGTGGTGCCCCACCAGGGTTGCTCTGGCCGCCGCGGGCCATCCGGATGCCCTTGGCGGTCGTATGTTCTGTGGGCACCCATGCTCTGCCCTTTGGGCGCCGCCAGCGGCAACCGCCGCGCTGGAGGGCACGCACCCCCACTCCTCCCCGCACGCAGGTGCGTGCCAGGGGACGCGCGGCGCGCTATAGTCTAGGAGAGCGCGCTCATCGAGGAGCGCGATGGGAGGGGCCACTGGGAAGTGGTATGCTGGCCGTGGCTCTGGGCACTGGCCCCGCTCTGTGGCCCGCGTTTCGCGAGCGACAGAGCCACAGGCTTTGGCGCGCGGACCGCGGACCAACGCGGGAAGAGCGGACCTTTTTCGGGAGAACGAGATGCGGAAAAAGACACGACAAATTCATGTTGGCCATGTGCTCATTGGTGGTGATGCCCCGGTCGCTGTGCAATCCATGACGACGATGTATAC
>JADMIN010000226.1 GCA_015478575.1 Ktedonobacterales bacterium
TCACCGCGGGGCCACAGCGGCTGCTCGACTCGCTCTTGCGCGTGCGCTTCCACGGCGATGGGTGTGCTGTTGATGTCGAGGTCGAGGCCCGGCCTCACCCTGATATTGGGCGACGCCTCTTCGTCTATGGCTCGCGTGTCGTCGGCCAGACCGGCCTGTCGGTCCTCTCAGTCGTGCTCTGGCTCCAGCGGCACGGCAAGCCGCCCACCTCGCCCTATACCCTCAAGGCGGGCGCTGTGGTGCTGGCAACCTGGACCTTCTTTGGCATTGAGATCTACCGACTGGAGGCCGAGGCGCTGCTGCACCGTGGTCTCCTGGGCTTGCTGCCACTGGTCCCCTTCGCGCATAATGGGGGGAGCGAGGCCATGATCGCGCGCACGGCCCATACTGTCTACGAGCGGGCGCCGCGGGAGGAGTTGGCCGAGCTGACCGTGCTGCTGGCGGTCTTCGGCGCCCGTTTCGTTGGCAATGAGCGGATGCTCAATATTCTGGGGAGGTTACCCATGTCAACCGAACTGCTGGAGGAGTCGCCGCTCTACCGAGAGTGGGTCCAGAAGGCCGAAGAGAAGGGCCACAGTGAAGGGAAGGCTGAGGGGCGAGTCGAGGGGCGAGTCGAGGGGCGAGTCGAGGCGACGCGGGAGGCCGTCTTCGTCTTCTTGCGTGGGCGCTTCGGCACGCTCGCCCCCGACCTCACGGCGGCGCTCGCGGCGGCGGACGGCGCGGTCCTCGCCGAAGTGCTGGCCCATACCGCCACCGAACCCCTAGAACAGTTGCGCGCACGACTGGGCCTGCCTTCGGCCTAGTCTCGCCAGGCGCTCCTTCAGACTGCGATGGCCCATGACCACGACCGCATCTCGTCCCCTCGTCGGGTGCCACATTGCGATCACGCGCCCGCCCGAACAGGCTGGAGCGCTCGCCCGCGCGCTCGAAGCGCTAGGCGCGCGTGTCACCACGCTGCCGGCCATTACCATCGCGCCAGCGGTGGAGACCACCGCGCTGGATGCCGCCCTCGGCGAGCTGGCCACCTACGATTGGGTCGTCTTCACCAGCGTGAACGGTGTCCAGGCGTTCGACGAGCGGCTGGTGGCGTGTGGCCTTGGCTGGGAGGCCCGCGGTCGGGCGCGGGTGGCGGCGATTGGCCCCGCGACGGCGCGCGCGCTGGCGGCGCGCGGCGCGGCCGCCGACGTCGTGCCCGCGGAGTATGTCGCTGAGGCGCTGGCCGAGGCCCTGGGCAATGTCGCTGGGCAGCGCATCCTGCTGCCGCGCGCGGATATCGCCCGTGAGACCCTGGCGCGCGAACTCACCGTGCGCGGCGCGGAGGTCAACGAGATTGCCGCCTATCGCACCATCACGCGGCCCATTCCACCAGAGTTGCTGGCGCGTGTGGCGGGAGAGGAGCGTGCCGACGCCATCACCTTCACCAGTTCTTCCACCGTGCGCGGGTTGCTAGAGAGCCTTGCCGCGGCTGGGCGCGCGCCAGAGGTGGCGCTCGGAGGGATCGCGCTCGCCGCTATCGGCCCCATCACCGCCGCGACCCTGCGTGAGCACGGCCTGGAACCCGCCATCGTTGCGGAGGAGTACACCGTGTCGGGGCTAGTACGGGCACTGGTCGAGCACTTTACTGGCACGGCCCAGAAGGGGCCGCCCCATGAGTGATGTCGCGCTCTTCGAGTTGCTGGCGGCGGTCTGCGCGCTGCTCGCGGCCCTCTTCGTCTTCGATCAATACCTGAACCGACCGCGGCCCTACAAGCTGCTGTGGACGCTTGGCTTGCTCTTCTATGGCATCGCCGCGGCGGCGGCCTGGGCGGGCGCACTCAACTCCTGGACCGTGACTGAATACAAGCTGTGGTATTTCTTCGGGGGTGTGCTGACCGCCGCTTATCTGGGGTTGGGATCGTTCTTCCTGCTCGGCCCACGCCGTCTGGCCTCTATCCTGACCGTCATCGCCGCGCTGGTCTCGCTCGCCGCCGCCGTGCGCATCTTCACCTATCCCGTGCCTGGCACACTCGCGCGTACCATGGCCACGCTCGATACCGCTGGCGTCACGAATACCCGCCAGTTTCCCGTGTTGCCGCGTGATCTCGTGTTCGCCGCCATCGCCATGAATGTTCCCGGCGCGCTCTTCCTCTTCGGCGGGGCGGCGTGGAGCGCGTGGACGTTCTGGCGCCAGCGCACTCCCGGCTACCGCGTGGTTTCGATGGCCCTGCTGGCGCTGGGTGCCGTCTTCCCCAGCGTGCTGACCGGCCTCCAGCGGCTGGGCTACAGTGGCGGCGCGGCGCTGGGAGAGTTTTTGGGCGCGCTCTGCCTGCTGGCGGGTCTGCTGGTCAGTCTAGAGGTCTTCACGACCTTGCGTGTGCCTTTCACTCCTATCGTCTTGCGCGAGCGGGTGCGCCCCACGGGACCCGCGGGCGCTCCCCACAATGCGACCGCCGATGCGAACAGCGGCCACTGATCGTTCAGGCTCATCAGGTGGATATTCCAGTGGATGGGCGATGTGAGATGGGGTTTCCGGCGCCGCGGCCGAGAGCACAGCCAACCGCAAGTACTAGCCAGTGGAGAAGCCAAAAGCGCCCGCGCGGCCCAAGAATACGCATATGCGGGGGCATCAGACCCCTTGCCATCCCTCCTCCATCCCTCTACAATACTCCCCGTCGAGCTTACTGACGCCAGGGGCGCGGCGCATCCGCTTCATCGGCGGGTTGAAGACCCGGAAACTGAGTAGCAAGCGCCGCGTGCTCTCGCCCGCCAGTGAGCGTGTGAGCGCGGAAGGAGGCGCGAGCCTGGAGACCCGTCCAAATTGGGCCGGAAACGGGCACGCGAAAGTAGCATTATGAATCATCAGCGCGATCCTCATACCCGGACACCCGGCCAGCCAGCACCATCCTCGCCGCCCCAGGGCGATCCACCAAGGCGGCGGTTTACCCTCGCATCGCGCATCGGTGACACGCTGAAGTCAGCGACCGAGCGACGCCAGCAACGACGTCGGCTCGTCAGTACGCTGATCGCGGCACAGTTGCTCCTGACCCTGGTGGTCTCCGTTGGCTATTACGGTGGCGGAGCCGCGGTGCCGGTGTTGGTCGTCTTGGCCGCGGCGGTGGCCATCTATCTGGGCGCGTTCATTGTCAATGCGTTTCTGCATCACGCCACGGTGGCCACGTTCATCCTCATCCTGGGCGGTGGCGCCGCCATCACGGCACTGGTCGGGGTGACCGCCTTCTCTGGGCGTCCGCTCGACACCGCGCAGGCATCCCTCTTCTATCTCGCGATCGTGTTGGAGGCGGGGTTGCTGGTCGCCTCAGGGGTGACGTTTCTCATCGCCGTGGCCACAACCACTCTGACCGCGGCGGCGCTGCTCTTCGCCCTTTCGCTGGGGCCGGCGGTCACGCGGCGCGACGCCTATCTTATTATTGTCTATACGCTTAGCTTACAAGCGCTGGTGAGCTTGATCTCGTGGCTGCTGGCCCAAGCCCTTGAGGAAAGCCGGGATGAGTCCCAGCGCGCGCAAGAGTTACGGTTCGCGCAGGCCCGGTTTGAGGCGCTGCGCGGCCAGACGGACGAACAACGTCGGCAGTTACTGAGCGGTATTGGCGCGATCCAATTAGCGCTTGGGCGGGTCTTTGGGGGCGAGTACTCAGCGGAGATTGATGTGCCCGATGGCGATCTGAGTGATCTCGCGAACAGCATCAACCTGCTGCTGCGCCGCATCGAGACGGCGGCGCAGACCGAACAGGAACTCGTGCGGCGCGACGCCGCCCTGGGACCGTTCATGTCCGCGCTGGGACAGATGGCCGATCCCGCGACGCCAGAACATGCGCCACTGGAGAGCGCCTCGATCGCCGCCAGCCACAGTCAGGCGAATATGGCGTACCGGCTGGCGAAGGTGCGAAAACTGGCGAGCGAAGTAGCTGGCGCGGTGGGCCACAGCCACGTTGGCCTCAGTTCCGCGACGGAAGAAGTCGCGGAGGCGCAGCGCATCGCGGGCGTGCTGATCTCGATGGCCGACGCCATCCTTGGGGGCACGCAGAAGCAGTTCGATCTCGTCACCCGCGCGCGGCGCGCCCTCAGCGGTCTGCTGCCGGCGGAGATGATCAGAGATGAAGCCCAGCGGGACGTGACGGGGCTGGATCCCGAAGAGGCGGCGAAACTGCGCGGGCTGGGCGTACACCTCGGCCTGGCCACCGGGGGCCTCACCGCTGAGTTCCAGGCACTACCACCCCCCGCGTCTCAGGATGAAAAGATCGCCCCAATGACCGTGCCGTTGACGGTGGTGGATGGTGCGCCGCCGCCGCCGCCGCCGACCGTCGCTAGGGCAGATGGCATGAGAGATGAGTCAGAGCGCATGCGCCAGTCCGAGCACGGCAGCGGTGCGCGCCCCACGCCCCTTATCGCCATGAATGGCACGGGCGATCCCGTGCCCCCAGCGGTGCTGGAGGTCTGGTACCTGCTGCTCGACATCGCCACCGAGGTCGGACAAGAGGAACGCGGTGTGGGGAACCTCGCGCGCGATCTGGGTGTCCTCTCGCGCGCCATGCGCCAGGCCGATGTTGGCATGGCATGGGTGCTTCAGGCGCTGGATGCCGTGCGACGCGATGCCGAGCAACTGCAACAGGCGGCGGGCTTCCCTTTGCCGCCGCCTGACCCAACAGGGGCACGCTCGGCCACCCCATCACGCCCGATGACGCCAGGAACGGCCCAGCGTGCGCCGCAACTCTCGCGCCCACTGTCTGAAGAGCCGCCGCCTCCATCAGTGGGGATGTGGGCGCGGGCACCCTCGCGCCCACTGTCTGAAGAGCCGCCAGCGGATCATGGCCCGCTGCCTGAAGCAGCCGATGAGCCGGGGCAAGGCGACGGGCCAGCACCCGGCTCTCTGCGCGCGGCTGACCTCATCAACCTCGATGATCTGCCAGGCGCCGACACAGGCCTATGAGCGGATACGCCACGGACCGGGTGCCAC
This sequence comes from Ktedonobacterales bacterium, assembly GCA_015478575.1. GTDB lineage: Bacteria > Chloroflexota > Ktedonobacteria > Ktedonobacterales > JADMIN01 > JADMIN01. The sequence continues at coordinate 4,955 of JADMIN010000226.1, forward strand.
GCCATCCGGTCCGCTGCTTTGCGCTCGCTGAAGAGCACGCGCCCGTGGTCGCCCGCTAGTACACGACGGCCTCGGTGTAGTCGCCAAAGACCGTGCGGAAGACCCCCATGATCTCGCCGAGCGAGCAGTAGGCACGGGCGCACTCCAGCAGGTGTGGCATGGTGTTCTCGTCGCCGCGCGCCGCCCGCTCCAGCGCCGCCAGCGCCGTGCTGGCGCGCTCGTTGTCGCGCTCACGTCGCGTACGGTGCAGCCGCTCCAAATGGATGCGCTCTTGGGCGGGGTCTACGTAGAGGGTGGGAATCGCCACCGCCTCATCCATCGCATAGCCATTGACCCCGACGATGATGCGCTCCTTGGCTTCCACCTCCCGCTGGAAGCGATACGAGGCCTCCGCGATCTCCTTCTGGCAGTAGCCGTTGCGGATGCATTCCAGCACGCCACCCAGCTCGCGGATCCGCTGAATGTAGGCGAGCGCCTGCCGCTCCGTCTCATCGGTTAGGGCCTCGATAAAGAAGGAGCCGGCCAGCGGA
>JADMIN010000968.1 GCA_015478575.1 Ktedonobacterales bacterium
TATTGCCATCTTCATCATGCCAATGAGTAAAGACTGGAAATAGCAGAAACCTCACTACCGTACTGAAGATCAAACGGATGGAAGAAAGCCGCACGCCCTCTTCTGCCGCTGATGAGTATACTTGAAGCGGCCCAGTTGTCAAGTAGTCGTGTTCCCTCATCTAAAATGTTACTGAGGCTGGTACGGTTCCCTCAAAAGTAAATGTTACCGGAGGGGAACGTGGGTGGCCGACGACGATCAGATGACGGTGGACGAGCGGAGAAAGTACTTGAAGCGCATGCGGGCGCGCTATGAGCGGGCCGACCGCGGGGGGCAGAGCCAGTTGCTCGACGAGATGGAGGCGGTGACGGGGCTGCATCGCAAAAGCCTGCTCCGCCTGCTGCATGCGCCCAGCCTGGAGCGGCAGCCGCGGGTACACCAACGCGGCCGCACGTATGGAGCGGAGGTGGAGCGGGTCGTGGTCCAGGTGTGGGAGAGCCTGGACTGTGTCTGCGCGGAGCGGCTGACGCCCGCGCTGGAGGAGACGGCGCGGCACCTGGCGAGCTTTGGGGTGCTGACGCTGCCCGACGACGTGGCAGCCCAGGTGGGCCAAATCAGCGAAGCCAGCGTGGCGCGGCTGTTGGCCCGGCACCGTACCGAGTGGCTGCGCCTGCCGCGCCCCGGGCCGGAGCGGGCGAATAGCGTGACCCGAGACGTGCCGATGAGGCGCATTCCCTGGGACACGCGGGAGCCGGGGCACTGCGAGGTGGATCTGGTGCACCACGCGGGAGCCAGCAGCGCGGGCGAGTACGCCCACACGCTGCAACTGGTGGATGTGGCCACCGGGTGGAGCGAGCGGATCGCCCTGCCCAACCGCGGCCAGGCGGCGATGGAAGCGGCGGTCCGCAGCGTGTGCGCCCGGCTGCCCTTCCCCCTGGTGGAACTGCATCCCGACAACGGGCGCGAGTTCTTCAACTGGCATCTCAAGCGGCTCTTTCCCGAGCTGGTGCCCGGTCTCCAGCTCTCGCGCAGTCGGCCCTACCAGAAGAACGACAACCGCTTCGTCGAACAGAAGAACGACTCGCTCGTGCGCCAGTACGTGGGCTACCAGCGCCTGGACACCCCCGAGCAGGTGGCGGCCTTAGACGCGCTCTACGC
>JADMIN010000227.1 GCA_015478575.1 Ktedonobacterales bacterium
TTCCTGATCACGCTGGCGCCGGTGGGGCTGCTGTATGTGGTCTTTGGGGTGGTGTTGCTGATTTCGGCGGCGCCGCTGATCATCAAGATCGGGGAGGAGTTGCCGCGGCAGGTGACGAATGACCGGCTGGCGGAGCGGCTAGCGCTGGCGAGCAGCTATCCTGATCGGCGGCTGGGGCGTGAGGTGCCGTATGCGGTGACGCGGGTGCCGCTGGGCTTTGGCATGATGTATATCGCGGGGCTGCTTTCGGGTCTGTTGGGCATTGGCAGCGGGACGTTCAAGGTGTTGGCGATGGATACGGCGATGCGGCTGCCGATGAAGGTTTCGACGACGACGAGCAATTTTATGATTGGGGTGACGGCGGCGGCGAGCGCGGGGATTTATTTTGAGCGTGGGGATATCAATCCGCTGATCGCGGCGCCGGTGGCGCTGGGGGTGTTGGCGGGGGCGACGGTGGGGGCACGGACGCTGGCGCGGCTCTCGAACGCGACGGTTCGCAAGATTTTTGTGCCGGTGATCGTGCTGGTGGCGCTCGAGATGCTGCTGCGGGGTATCCCGAAGCTGTGATGGGTCTGATGTGGCATCTCGACCGCGATCTCCCAGGCTTGCCAGTGGCCTAGCGGCGTCAGTATGCGCGTGCTCACGTTCCACCACGGCGGCTATGCCAAGCAGAGGAGGAGCGCCTTTTGTTGGTCGGAGGCGAGGGGATGCTTTGCCTGGGCGTTGAGCCAGAGGTTCACCTCTCCGCCCGCCTCGTCATCCCAGGCGCGACGGTGCAGCACGGCGCTTAGCCGCACGCTCTCGCGCAGATAGGCGCGCGCCGTGGGTAGGCCTCGGCGGGTGAAGACACTGTCGTCGTTGGCCTCCGCGAGCCGGCGCAATCGCGTCATGGCCTGGGTCGCGTCGAGACTCTTGCGGGTGGCGGACGCTGTGCCCATGAGAAGCACGTTGGGGATGCTTGGTGGCATCTGGTCGAGCTTGTCGCAGATGGCGTCCGCCCACTGGCGGAACTCTCCGGCGGACCGCAAGCGCTTCACCTCGACATTGAACGCGCCTTTGCCCTTTACCGCCACGGTGAAATCGGGGCCGCGCAGTTTTCCGGCGAGGTACTTTTCATATTCGAGATCGAAACGACGATCCAGCAACAGGTGGTACGCGGTGTCCAGTTCGAGCTGCACGTCGCGCAGGCCTTCGCTCTCGCTGATGCCACGCACCTTCTTGCGCACTTTGTCTTGATTGGCGGCGACAAAGGCGCGGAACCGGGGGGACGCGGCGAGCCAGCGCGCGCAACGTTCCACCAGCGGTTCCTGTAGCGTGCCGAAGAGATAGGTCAGCAGGTCGCTGTTTGGCTCAGGAGGCATCTTCGCTCTTCCTCTTTCGCGGCGAGGCAGGCGCGCCGCTCTCCGCGCCTGGGGCGCGGCCCCGCTCCGCAACTCCCGCACGCATACTACACGCATACGAGCGGCATGCATGAAGAGCATCCGCCCGATCAAGTATACGCGCCATCGCGGCTCCTTCACCTTGGTTGGCCCTCGGCTGGCTGGCCTCGTGCCTCCTGGCCGTCGGCTGGTTCCGGCTGAGCGTGTGGCGCTGGGGGAACTGTTGCTCCAGCTTCTTGGAGCGCCTCCGTACCCAGGAAAATGTATGATACGAACGCCTCAAGCCGACCTAACCCCCCGGCCCCCTTCCCTGCGAGGGAGGGGGGGTGAAGACAGGCGAACGTGGTGAGGCGCCATCGTGTTCCTCTCCCCCTTCCTGCGTCAGCAACGTCCGGTGCGCTTCTCGCGCGCGGTTGGCCCAGAGGTGGCGGATGGTGAGACGGGCACATCTACCTATTCCGGCTCAACTGTCGGGGCGGGAATAGGCTCGCCAGTTTCGCGCATGCCCTCCAGATGCAGGGCGATGGCGCGCCGCATGTTGGCGAGCACTTCCTCACGGGTGTCTCCCGTAGCGACGCAGCCAGGCAGATCAGGGACATACGCACCCAGATTGCTGGATTCTGGGCTGCTCTCAATGAGCACGACGTAACGCATACATCCTCCCTTCTGGGCTTCGACAAGCCCGCCCGCTGAAAGATGGAATTTCGTGTCCTAGGATGGAGATCATCGTTTGGCTTGCGACTATGGTGACGGTCCCTGGTTTCTCGGGGTGGCGATATTGGCGATGTGAGCCAGCCTGCCTCACCAATACCCAGCCATCCGCTTCTATCGCCGCGATGGCTTCCTTCACCTTCATGTTCCCGCCTCCATCATTCTAGCCTCTTGATCCTCCCCGCACCCGCTTGGAGGCACTGCGAGTGCGCGGCGGTATGGGGAATTGCCGGTCAGACGGCATCGTGTAGCGGTGGACCGTGACGCGCGCGGGCTGGCCATCGGGTGGCCAAGAGCGTTCGTAGATGGATGGGCGATCGTGCCAACGCCGTGCCCGCGCCGCCGCCACGAACGCACTGGAGATGCGCCGCCCTGGCTCCGCTAGCCAGCATTCTCCGCCAGACGCGAGCAGGCGCGGCACGAGCGCGAGCAGTGGCTCTAGGTCTTCGCGCTCGTAGAGGATATCGGCGGCGAGCACGAGATCGAAGGGCGCGAGCGCCAAGCAGGCGGCGCGGCCACTTTCCGCCCGCCAGTCTAGTAGCAGCGGGTGGGGTACGCGCCCGACGTTGCGCAGGGCATTGTAGCGACAGAAGAGCAGCGCCTGGGGAAAGCAATCGGCAGCCCAGAGCCGCAGGCCACGGTGGAGGGCCGCGCACGCCGTCACTCCTAGCCCGCACCCTAGCTCCAGCGTACGCCGACCCGGCGCCAGCTCTGGCGCGGTGAGCAGCGCCTCGGCCAGCGCCAGACCACTGGGCCAGAGCAAGGCCCAATAGGGCATGTGCGCCCCACTGGCGATGGAGTGGCGGGCGTCGGCTGCCGCGTTGGTAGTCTCTGAGGAAGCGGGCGTGGGCAGGTGAGATCGCTGCTCGGCGGCGAGCTGTTCGAGCGGGGCGTCGGCATCGGCAGGCAGCGCGATATGCAGTGGGCGTGCGAAGCCGGGCAGCGCCATCGCGGCCTCCGCCAGGGCAAAGTGGCGCCCGGCGCGCTGGCGCAGCCGTGCGAGCAGGCGCGCTTCGGTGGTGGGCGCGAGCGCGCCGTGAGCGCGGCTAGCCGCCATGTGCGGAGGAGTGCCAGGGCGTGGCCGCGGCGGACTCGCTGGCGGTGGCGGGCGCGCTGGGCAGCGCGAAGGCGAAGGTGCTGCCCCGTCCGGGAATGCTCTCCCGCAGCCAGACGTCGCCATCCATGGCGCGGACGATCTGGCGGCAAATATAGAGGCCCAGCCCGGTGCCGCGGATCTGGCTGGCGCGCGCGGATTCGGTGCGCGAGAAGCGCCCGAAGAGGCGGTCACGCTCGGCTAGCGCGATGCCCATGCCTTCATCAGTGACGAGGATGACGACGTAGGGCCGTACTGAAGCCGCGGCGATCACGGTGGGCGATGGGCTGGACACGCCGTCCGCCGCGTCCGCCGCCTCGCCGGTCTCCGCGGACGTGAGGGGGGCGAGGACGAGCGTAGGGCGGTCTTCGACCGCGCCGCGCAGGTGGGGGCCGCTGGCTGATGGCGCCGTGGCGGCCTCATGACGCGCGTCGGCGTCTCCGAGGGTGGCGCGCACGCAGCGCACGGTGATGCGCCCACCATGCGGGCTATACTTGATGGCGTTGCCGACGAGGTTATCTAACACTTCCTTTAGGCGCCCCAGATCCGCTTGTACGTAGACGTTCGGCGCGACATCCACCGCGATGTCGTGCGAGGTGCCCTGGGCCTGCTGGAGCTCGCGGAAGGCACGCACCACCTCCTCCGCGACGGGCACCAGCCGTACCGGGCTGGTGTGCAACTCGACGCGTCCGGTATCGAGGCGGGAGGTCTGGAGGAGGCGTTCCGCGATATCGGCAAGCTCTTGGGCGGATTCGGCGGCTTTGGTCAGGAACTCCAGCGCCAGTGGCTCGTCGCGCGAGCCAGCGTATTCGAGCAGCAGGTCGAGGAAGCCCTGGACGCCGGTGAGGGGCGTGCGCAACTCGTGTGAGGCGGTCGCGATGAAGTCGTCTTTCATGCGATCCAGCTCACGCTGCTTGCGATAGGCGTGCTCAAGCTCAACGTAGGTGCGGGCGTTTTCTATGGCCTGGGCGGCCTGGCTGGCGAAGAGGTCGAGCAGCCAGAGATCGTCATCAGTAAAGGTGCGGCGCTCGGCATCATCCAAGACATCGAGCACGCCGACGACCTGGCCGTGATGCACCAGCGGCACGGCAATCACCGCGCTGAAGACCTCGTTAGCATAGATGGCGGCGCGGTAGGGGTAGGCGCGGTAGTCATCCACGATCAGGCCCGTGCCCGTGCGGGCGACCTGCCCGGCGAGGCCATCACCGACGCGGATGCGGTAGCCAACATAGTCACCGCGCAACCCCTGGCAGACGACCACTTGGAGTTCATCACGGCGGGGGTCGCGGGCATAGACGGTGCCGGCGCGGGCGTTGAGCAACATGATGGAGCGCCGCAGGATATCGGTGAGCAACTCGCGCGGGTCGGCGCCGAGCTGGCTGGCGACGGCGAGGGAGGTGGCGTGGAGCGTCATCATCTGGCCGATGCGTTCCTGCGCGATCTCGGCCGATTCCTGGGCGCGCTGCCGGGCGAGCACTTGGCGCGTGACATCCACCGCGGCGATGAGCACGCCGCCCGCGCTGCCGGAAAGGCCGGGCAGGGGCGAGGTGGTGACGTTCCAATAGGTCATGCCACGGTCGAGGTGGATGGGCAGCTCGATCATTGCCTGAGGCTCACCGGCCACGAGCACCGCGTGCAGCCGAAAGCTGGCGATGAGGCTGTCGGCGCGGTCGGGCACCACCTCGCGTAGGCGCCTGCCGAGCAGATCGGCCTCGCTCTCCAGCCCTAAGAGCAGGGCGAAGGTGGGGTTGGTCAGGGCGAAGCGGTGCTCGGCACCGGTGAGCACCGCCATGGCGACGGAGGCATGGCGCACGACGGTCTGGGCAAGCGCCTCCTGACTGCGCGAGTAGCTAAGCAGTTGGTCGCGGTCAGCGGCGAGCGCGATGAGGTTGGTCAGTTCTTCCAGCGCGGAGAGTTGGCGCGGAATGAGCCGCATGCTCGTCCCGACGGCGAGCACGCCGAGGAAGCGGCCACGTGCTATGAGCGGATAGGCCGCGAGCGTCGCCAGCGTCGGGGGTGCGTCATCCGCTGCCACGGGCAGCACCGCTTGCCATGCGCGGGCGTTCGGTTGGTCGTCTGGCTCGGTGAGGATCAGCGCGCGGCGGTCACGGGTGATCTCCGCGATGAGGGCGTCGGCGGAGATGGCCCACTGCGCGTGGCGGGCGTCGGCAGCGGCGTCGGGCGCTGGCTCGCCAGCGTGTTCGCTGGCCTCCCGCTGGGGGGGGATGGCGGCGCGCGCCTCGGCGCGAAGGCGCAAGGCTGGCATGAGCTGGCGCCCACCGATGC
>JADMIN010000969.1 GCA_015478575.1 Ktedonobacterales bacterium
CGTGCCACGAGCAGCGCTTCGTGCTCGGTGGGCACCGGCTCCTCGCCGGGCGCGTAGGCGAAGGTGACGTGGTCGAAGCGAACGGCGAGCGCCCGTGGCGCGCGCGGATCGGGCCGCTCGCCGGGGAGCGCCGCCGGCAGCGCGTGGCGCCCATCCACGATCTCGCGGTCCAGCCGCAGCAGCCGGCGGACGCGGATCAGGCTCGACGCCGCCTTCTGGAACTCCTGCATCTGCTGTGAGATGCGCTCGATCGGCGCCCGCAGCAGGATGGTGTACTGGAAGAAGAGGTACACCGTGCCGAGCGTGATGGCGTGCGCGACGAGGTACAGGTACGCGCTCAGGCCCAGCGTCATCGCCATGCCGAGCGAGAAGAGCAGCGTCGTCACGGTCCAGACCGAGGAGCGCCGCGCCCACGCGCGCACGCTCTGGCGGAACCAGGTGCGCATGGCGACGTAGAAGCGATCCATGACGTAGGCGCCGCCGCCGTTGGCGCGGATGTCCTCGACGCCGGATAGCCGTTCCTCCAGAAAGCCCAGGAACGTCGCGCTGACCTCGCGCTCCTCGATGCCGGCGGGAATCGCCACCGAGCGCATCGTGATCAGGACGGCGAAGGCCACGCCCACGAAGAGCGCGAGCGCCAGCCCGACGCGCCAATCCGCCAGGAAGAGCAGCACCAGGGTGCCCAGGAGCAGACCCAGGCTGCCGGCCACCTGGAGCAGCAGGATCGAGAAGAAGTTCGCCAGGTTCGACAGGTCGCCGTCAATCCGCTCGATGAACTCTCCCGGTGTGTGGCTGTTGTGGTAGCGCATGTCCTGGCGCAGCAGGTGCAGCGCCAGGTCTTCGCGCAGCAGGTTGGTGGCGGCCCAGCCGACATCCTGGCCGACGTAGGTGGCACCCGCGCCGGCAAGCTGGTTCACCAGGGCGACGGCCAGCGCCACCAGCGCGAGTGGCAGCAGCGCGAGCGAGACGCCGCGGGTCGTCGCGCCGTCAATGAAGGCGCGCACGAGCTGCGGCCCCAGTAGCTCCAGGCCGATGCCGGCGAACAGCAGCGCGGCGAGCAGCGCGAAGCGGACGCGGAACGGCCGGAGGTACGCGCGCAGGAAGCGCGACCAGGAGGACACTGCCTCCCGGCGTG
>JADMIN010000970.1 GCA_015478575.1 Ktedonobacterales bacterium
ATGCCGAACAGGCGCTGCTCCTAGTGGACGAGGCGGCGATCGCTGAAGTGGAAACGCGCATCAAGTTCGCGGGATATATCGAGCGGCAAGAACGCTCAGTAGCGCGCACCGCCAAGCTGGAATCTTTGTCATTGCCGTTTGATCTGGATTATGCGTCCATCGTCGGCTTGCGTACGCAAGCAAAGCTGCAACTGGGCAAGATTCGCCCGCTGACGCTGGGGCAGGCGGGGCGCATCGAGGGCGTCACGCCCTCAGATATCGCCGTGCTGCTGATCTGGCTGCGCCGCGCGGCCCACCAGCGCGCCAACACGCCTGTCGCCGAATCGGGCGCGTAACACATTCCGCCCTCTTGTTCATGTCTCCTCGCCCATTCGCCTGCATTATTGCCAGCCGCGCCCGAACGCGGTAAAATACGGATGACTCTGAGCCTTTCGGCTCGTTTCCCGGCACATGGACCGTAGCGCTGTTGAGAAGGATTATCTGAGAATGAACTTGCCGCCGGTTGGCCACCTTCCCCAGGGTACGGTGTTGTATCAAGGCCGCTTCCGCATCGATCTGTTGTTGGCGAACGCTCCGCAGCGCGCGGTCTATCGCGCCTGGGATCTCACGCGCGACCGCGCCGCGACGATTCTCGAACTCGCCACGCCTTCTGAGGAGCAGGCGAACGCGGCACTGCAGCGCGCCGCGCCGCTGGTGCAGCTCGACCACCCCACCATCACCCCGTTTCAGGTGATCTTTGTCGAGCAAAATACCGTCTTCATTGGGATGGGGTTGCCTGGCGGGCAGACACTCGACCGCATCATGGCGGAACGCAATGCGCCCATCGCCCCCGCCGCCGCTGTGCGCTGGATCGTCCAGGCGGCGGAAGCGCTGGAATTTCTGGGCCGCGAACTGCCGGACTGGCATTTGGGCGATGTCAGCGCGGCGGCGCTGCTGGTGACGGCGGAAGACCGCATCCAAGTATTAGGCTTTGAGATGCCGTTGGGGCTGATCACGCCCGAGGCCATCGCGGCGAACCTGCCGCCCGGCCTGGTCGCGCCGGAACTGCGCCAGGGGCAGTGCGATGCCCGCGCTGATGTCTATGCGCTGGCGGCGACGCTGCACCTGTTGCTGACGCGCCGCGCCTGGCAAAGC
>JADMIN010000971.1 GCA_015478575.1 Ktedonobacterales bacterium
TCGTTTGGTTGATTCTGCCCACGGCGGTCGTGCTCGCTTTGCGATCTTGGAAAGTCGCCGCGAAGCAGCCGGGTTTGGGACGCGGTGCAGCGTGGGTAGGGAACGCGCTGCGTGGCGTTCCGCCGGCGACTGGAGGCGACGTCGATCGTAACGCACGGAACGGCACGGAGTCCGTTCCCTACAGAGCGCCTGGCGCAGGTCAGCTTGTGCATGAGGTGGGTCTCGCATGAGTATCAGCACCGCCTCGTATGTCGCCGCGCGTGCCACTTCGTGGCAGCGCGCGCAAGACTATCTGGAATTGACCAAGCCCAAGATCGTGCTCATGGAGCTGGTCACCGTGGCGGTGGCCGGCGTGGTGGCCAGCGGCGGCGCGCCCAATGTTTGGCTGGTGCTACACGCACTGTTGGGCACCGTGCTGGTGGGCGCGGGCGCCAGCGCCTGGAACCAATGGCTGGAGCGGCACAGCGACGCGCTGATGCCGCGGACCGCCGAGCGGCCCTTGCCCGGCGGACGCCTCGGCTCGCGCGAAGTCGTGCTGCTCGGTTCGCTGGCCAGTCTTTCTGGCGTGATTTATTTGGGCCTTCTCACGAACGTACTGACCGCCGCGCTGGGCGCGGCCACCTGGGTGCTGTACGTGGGGGTTTACACGCCGCTGAAAGCGCGCTCGCCGTTTAACACCGTGGTCGGGGCCGTCGCCGGCGCCTTGCCCATCCTCATGGGTTGGACCGCCGTGGGCGGGCGGCTCGGTTTGAGCGCCGCGACTTTGTTTTTGATTGTCTTCCTGTGGCAGTTCCCGCATTTCATGGCGATTGCCTGGATCTATCGCCGGCAATACGCCGCGGCGGGGTTGAAGATGCTTTCCGTGGTCGATCCTTCCGGAGTACGCGCCGGGGCGCAAGCCGTGTGGGGCGCGTTGGCGCTGGTGCCCGTGAGCCTGTTGCCGGCTCTCATTAGTTCCGCCGGCCCCACCTATTTTGTGTGGGCCCTGACTCTGGGCGTGGGCCAGCTCGTCTGTGCCACGTTGTTCTGGTTGAAGATGAACGATCATTCGGCGCGGGTACTGTTGCGCGCGTCGCTGGTTTACCTTCCGGCGTTATTGATGTGGTTACTCATTGGACCCTTCCGCTCATCAT
>JADMIN010000228.1 GCA_015478575.1 Ktedonobacterales bacterium
CGTGGGCACGCCCAGACGTGGGCACGCCCAGACGTGGGCACGCCCAGACGTGGGCACGCCCAGACGTGGGCGTGGTGGCACCTCGATGGCGGATTTCATGTGGCGTGCGCTTGACAGTGGCTGGTATAACTGTACTGCCGCGTCTGGCCAGGCAGACATCGCACTAGAGATTCTGTCCGGTGGGTATCCGCCACGGGTAGATACCAGAAGTAGCACACGAGAAACGTGAGGGGGACGCGATGGCGAGAATCGAGTTCGTGGAGGTCAGCAAGACCTTCCCCGGCGCGAATCTGCCCGCCGTGGACCGCGTCAGCTTCACGGCGCTTGAGGGCGCTATCTGCATGCTGCTGGGCACCTCCGGCTCCGGCAAAACCACCCTGCTGCGCATGGTGAACCGCTTGGCTGATCCGACCGCGGGTCAGATCATCATTGATGGCACGGCGACCACCGAGCGCGACGCCATCGCCCTGCGCCGGAGCATTGGCTACGCCATCCAGCAGGTCGGCCTCTTCCCGCACCTGACCATCGCCGATAATGTGCGCGTCGTGCCCTCGATTCTGGGCAAGTCGGCTGGCGAGACCGCTGGGCGTGTGGATGAGTTGCTGATCCTTGTGGGGCTGGACCCAGAAGAGTATCGCGGGCGCTATCCTCGCCAGCTCAGCGGTGGCCAGCAGCAGCGCGTTGGCCTGGCGCGGGCGCTGGCCGCGGACCCAGCCATCCTGCTGATGGATGAGCCGTTCGGCGCGCTGGACGCCATCACTCGTGAGCGCTTGCAGGGTGAGTTGGTCAACATTCAGCGGCGGCTGCGCAAGACGATCCTCTTTGTCACGCACGATGTCGAGGAGGCGTTTCGCCTGGGCGACCAGATTGTCGTGCTGAACGAGGGGCGCCTGATGCAGGTGGGCACGCCCGTTGACCTGCTCGCCACGCCCGCCAATGACTTCGTGCGCCGACTCGTGGGCGCGGATAATGTGCTGCGCCAGCTCCAATATCTGCCGGTCACGCTGGCGCTGGAGCCGGTCACTGGCGATATGTCGAGCGCGCGGCGCATTCCCGCTGACGCGACGCTGTTGCACGCCCTGCTTGAGATGATCTCGACTGGCGTGAGCGAGCTGCTGGTGGAGGAAGACGGCAAAGTGCCGCAACGCATCACCCTGGGCACCATCTATGGCGGCTTGCAATCCGGGCGCCGGACCAATGCCGCGACCGCTCACTAGAGATCACCGGTCTGCTGGCGTGCCAGCGGGCCGAGGGAGAAGCCCGGCTATGAGTTACATCTTTGACGGCGCCAACTGGGATCTTACCGATCCTGGCAGTATTCCTCATCTGCTCTTCGCGCATCTCGATATCACGATCATTAGCATGGCCATCGCCCTGTTGATCGCCTTTCCCATTGGCCTGCTGGTGGCGCGCTATAAGCGCCTCTACATCCCCGTCCTGAGCACGGCGGGCATTCTCTATACCATCCCCAGCCTCGCCGCTCTGGCGTTTCTGGTCCCCTTCACCAAGCTCACGCAGGCCACCATCATCATTCCGCTCGTGGCCTATGCCCAGGTCGTGCTGATCCGCAATATCGTGGCGGCGATCCGCGCGGTGGACCCCGCGCTGGTCGAGGTGGGCCGGGCGATGGGCATGAATACGTGGCAGGTGCAGCGGCGCGTGGTGTTGCCACTGGCGTTGCCGGTGATCATCGCTGGCCTGCGTGTTACCACGGTCACGACCATCGGCATCGCCACCCTCGCGCCTCTGGTCGGGGTGGATGACTTTGGGACGCTGGTGTTTCAAGGCTTCAATTTCGCGCGCAGCGACCTCATCGCGGCGGGAACGATCTTGGTGAGCGCGCTCGCCATCAGCGCGGATCTGCTGCTGCTGGGCGCGCAGGCGTTCTTCAGTCGTGGGCGGCAGATCGCCGCCGTGGCGCGGTGAGCCGCTCGTGGCGGAGAGTGGCTGCCAAAGCCGCGTATGTGGCGACCAGGGGAAGCGAGGCACGAGATGGACACACTGCGGGAGATGCTGCGATTTCTCAGCGATCCTCAGAATACGTTCTGGCAACACACAACTGATACGCTCAAGCTGGCGCTCGTGCCCACGCTGCTGGCGCTGCTGATCGCGTTGCCGCTGGGGGTGCTGGTGGCCCAGCGGCCATTCGTCGCGTTCTTGGTTGCCAACCTGACGGGGCTTGTGCGGGCCATTCCGACGCTCGCCGTGCTGGCGGTGATGATCCTCTATTTCAAGCGGATCGGCTTCGCGCCCTCGACGGCGGCCTTGACGGCGCTGGGCGTTCCACCGATTCTGCTCAATACGATCGCCGGTCTGCGCGGTGTGGATCCCGCCGCGGTTGATGCCGGGCGTGGCATGGGCATGACCGCGCGGCAGGTGCTGGTACGCATCCAGTTGCCGTTGGTCCTGCCGGTGATCGCGGCGGGCGTGCGCACCGCGGCGGTGCAGATTATCGCCACCGTGCCCCTCGCCGCGCTCATTGGCGGAGGGGGCTACGGCGATTACATCATCGCGGGTATCAACCTGCTGGAGATACCGCAACTGCTGGTGGGAGCGGTTGCCATCGCCTTGCTCGCCATCGTGGCTGAGCTGGCGCTGGCGGGTGTGCAACGCGCCGTGACGCCGGCCGGTATCCGTGTCGGCGAGGCGCGAGAAATGCTCGCCACGCCCCCCACGCCGCTCGATATCGCGCCGCGCGCGTCAGCCGCCGCGTAGGGCGGCCTGCCACCGCGTAGGGCGACCCGGCGGGCGGCAACCGTGCCGCTCGCGCTGCGCGCCCGCTCCCGATCGAACGTGGAGCGGCCTCTGGATAGCCTGTGCCTCGCTGTGGAGGGTGAGGCCGGCTATCGTTCGGTAGAGATGCTCTCTGCCACAGACGATGTCCGCAAGATGGAGGAGTTTTTCATGACCCAACCGCGTCGTTTCTCACGTGGCCTCTTGGCGTTTGGCTTCCTGGCGATACTTGCCGGAGTAGTGCTGGCTGGCTGCGGCGCGAGCAGCACTGGTGGCGCTGGCGCCGGTGTCAATGTCACGGTCGGCAGCAAGAATGACCCTGATGGCCAACTGCTGGCGGAGATGTACTCGTTGCTGCTTAAGGCCCAGGGCTACAACGTCACGACCAAACTGATGCTGGGCCAGACGCCGGTACTCGACGCCGCCATCAAGAGCGGCACGATTGACATCTATCCAGAGTTCACGGGCACGGGCATCGGGGTGTATAAGCTGCCCTCGACGCAGAATCCGCAGCAGGCGTATAGCGAAGTGAAGACGTATTATGAGCAGAACTTCCAGATCACGTGGCTGGCGCCTGCTTATGGTCTGAACGACAGCTATGGCCTCTGCACCTCGCAAGCGAAGGCGCAGCAACTGAACCTGAAGAGCATTGACGATCTGGTGGCGCAGGCGTCGAACCTCACCTTGAGTGGCCAGCAGGACTTTACTGACGCGCAGAAGGGCGTCTTCCCGCCGGTCCAGCAGGCGTATAACCTGCAATTCAAGAAGGTGGTGAACGTTTCTGAGTCACTGGGCTTCGCGGCGGTGACGAGCGGCCAGGTGGATATCAACGAGTGCTACACCACCGACCCGGCCATCGTGACCAACAACTTCGTGCTGCTGACGGATACGAAGGGTGCCTTCCCGATCTATAACCCCGCGCCCATCGTGCGTGACGCTTTGCTCACCAAATCCCCCGCGGTGAAGACCACGCTGGAGACGCTGGAGACGCACCTGACGACGGAGAAGATCACGCAGCTCATCAAGCAGGTGAGCATTGATAAGAAATCGGTCCCCAGCGTGGCGGAGGCGTTCCTCAAGTCTGAGAAGCTGCTCTCCTAACGGGAGGACTTCGCTCGCCGACGCTCGCCGACGCAGGGGAGCGGAGCGGGGAGGGCGACTTCGGGCCGGCTCTCTGGCAGCGCGCCAGGGGGTCGGCCCGCTGCGTTGGCGGGCGCGGCGATGGAATCGTGGCACCGCATCTGCGAGCATGGTGAGCGGTATCCCTGTCACGCGACGAAGATGTCTCTCTGAAAAGTGATGAGGTGAGGAATCTCTTATGACGAAAACGAAACGGCCCGAAGTCGTCGTCATCACTGGCGCCTCTGGAGGTCTGGGCCGAGCCATCGTGCATCGCTTCGCGCGAGATGGCGCGCATATTGGCCTGATTGCCCGCGGCGAGGATGGGCTGGCGGGTGCGCAACACGACGTCGAGCATCTGGGCGGCCAGGCTCTCGCGCTGCCAACGGATGTCGCGGATGCCAAGGCGGTTGAGGCGGCGGCGGCGAAGACCGAGCAGACGTTTGGCCCGATTGACATCTGGATCAACGATGCGATGGTCACGGTCTTCGCACCCTTCACCGAGATCACGGCGGAGGAGTTCAAGCGTGCCACGGAGGTGACGTATCTGGGCCAGGTCTACGGCGTTATGTCCGCGCTCAAGCGCATGATTCCACGCGACCGCGGCACTATCGTCAACGTCGGCTCGGCGCTGGCCTATCGGGGCATTCCGCTGCAATCGGCTTACTGCGGGGCGAAGCACGCCATCCAGGGCTTCACGGAATCGGTGCGCACGGAGCTGCTGCATAACAAGAGCAAGGTCTGGATCTCGATGGTGCAGATGCCCGCGATGAACACGCCACAGTTCGGGTGGGGCATGAGTAAGATGCCCAACAAAGCCCAGCCAGTGCCACCGATCTATCAGCCCGAGGTGGCCGCGGATGCCGTCTACTATGCGGCGCATCATCGCCGCCGCCAGATCTACGTCGGCATGTCCACGGTGGTGGTCATCCAACTCAACAAACTCTTTCCCTGGTTTGGGGATCTCTATCTCGCCCGAACGGGCTTCCAGTCACAGCAAACGCACCAGCCACGCCCAGCGGATCAGCCGGCCAACCTCTGGCATCCGGCGGATGGCAAAGGCGGCGGTGACTGGGGCGCGCACGGCAACTTCGACGCCACCGCGCATACGCGCAGCGTGGAGACCTGGCTTGCCGAGCGTAGTCCATGGATCATGGTGGCGGGAGGGGCGGCGATGGCCGGGGGCGCGGCGCTGGCGGGCCTCGCCGCGCGGCGTCGGGACGGCTGACCTGTCCCGCCCGCCGCCCGGCGCCTCTCCCCTTTCCCTCGGCAAGGGAAGGGGCAGGAGAGAGGGAGGAGGCCAAATTCGATGAGTGCGACGCATGAGATGGCCGCGGCGCCGCCGCCGGAGCAGGCCCACGACACGACGGCGCGGGGGGCCATTCCGCCGGGATGGAGCTATAACCCATCAGGGCCCGCGGCGCGGCGCGTCTTGCTCGCGTTGGCTGGCGTGGGCCTGCTCAACGCGCTCTACATCGCGCTCTTCCAATGGGGCGTCATTCCGCATCTCTGGGATCCCGTGTTTGGCGCGCACAGCAGCTTCTTGGTGACCCACTCTAGGGTCTCGCGTCTATTGCCCTTCCCCGATGGCACCCTGGGTG
>JADMIN010000972.1 GCA_015478575.1 Ktedonobacterales bacterium
GCGGTGTAGTCGGCCACGTCGTAGCCGAAGTCGGCCATGGGCGACGGGTAGATCGGCGAGAGCCAGAGCGCGTCCACGCCGAGCCGCTGGAGGTAGTCGAGCCGGCTGGTGATACCGTTGAGGTCGCCCACGCCGTCGCCATCGCTATCCTGGAACGAGCGTGGATAGATGTGGTAGATGATGCCTCGCTGCCACCAGGCCCAGTCCGCGGTCGTCATCGGCGCATGCTCACTCACGCCGGGATCAGCTCGTCCACCACCCAGCGGTAGACGGCGGCGTCGTGGGAGGTGTAGCAGACGAAGATGACCGTCTGGGGCAGGTCGTGTTCCGCCAGAAACGCCTGGACCTCGGCCACGGCGATGCGCGTGGCGGCTTCGAGCGGATAGCCGTAGACGCCGGTGCTGATGGCGGGGAAGGCGACGCTGTGGCAGTCGTGGCTGGCCGCGAGCGCCAGGCTGTTGCGGTAGGCGCTCGCCAGCAGCGCGGCCTCGCCGTGATTGCCGCCCCGCCAGCGCGGCCCAACGGCGTGAATGACGTAGGTGGCGGGCAGCCGGTACGCGCCCGAGATGCGCGCTTCACCGGTGGGGCAGCCACCGAACGTGCTCGTCTCGGCGGTCAGCTCACGCCCCGCCGCGCGGTGGATCGCGCCGTCTACCCCGCCACCAACCCGCAGCGATTGATTGGCGGCGTTGACCACGGCATCCACCCGCACCTTCGTGATATCTCCTTCCACGACCTCGATGCGTTCGCGCATGGCCTGCCTCCTGTGTGTCGCCATCGCGCCGGCATGCCGCCCGGCGCTGGCGCCACGTGGGGGCGGGCTACGCGGCCTCGCCGCGCGCCGCCGCCGGCCCCTCGTGGCGCCGCTCGTCACCCTGGGGCTGGCGCGCCTCCCCGTCCTCCGGTGGCCGCTGGTGGAACCACCTGCTTGCGAGCGACTGCCCACACACCGCGCAGACCCGCATGTCGTCGGTCCCGCGGTAGCTCACGCCGCAATAGTCACATTCGTAGCTTGTCACGCGATGATCCTCTCCGGTGAGGATGACTATTGACCGATAGTGTGCCCCCTGTCGTGCCAGAGACCGCGCCCGATGTGGTGTGGTTCCGACCGCGACAGGTAGAGTATGGATT
>JADMIN010000973.1 GCA_015478575.1 Ktedonobacterales bacterium
ACGATAGCGTCCGGCCACCTGGGCCAAGAGTTCACGTTTCGCCTGCAAACTCATGCATGACCTCACGATGCGTCCTCCCTCCGCGCTCCTCATAGTCGAGTGCGTCGGGTGACATTATCTGTGAGGCAACATCCCGCTCGGGGTAAGAACACAGATGAGGCAACGCGGTGGCGTGCAGCTCGTGACCAGCGATGCCCACGAGGGCTTGAACGCCGCCATCTCCTCGGTGCTGTACGGAGCGAGTTGGCAGCGCTGTCGGGTGCATTTCGTGCGCCCCGCCGTCGCCCAGGTCGCCTTGCAGGCGCTTGCCGCCGGCACTCGCGATATGATCGCGCTGGCCAAGGACCTCGCGCTCTATCACGTCAGCGAACGCGTGGCCCGCCTGCTGCTCGACCAGGAGCGCTGCACCTGCGAGCGCTGCCGCGGCCACTACATGACGCAGCAGGAGATGGCCGCCATCGTCGGCACCGCGCGCGAGATGGTCGGCCGCACGCTGCATGAGTTCCAGGCGGCCGGCATCATCGAGCTGCACAACGGACACGTGGTGGTCCGCGATCCCGATCGCTTGCGCGCGGTTGCTCGCGAGCACGTGAACACGCGCAGACGCACGCGGCAGAACCCGGAGCCGGCTCCGGCTAGCCATCTCCAGCACGACCAACACGGTGAGCGCGCGCCGTCCCAGGGGGCTACGCCGCCCGGACACCGCGCCGTTCCGTCCGCAGCGCACGAGCGCCGCGGCGGCACATAGGATTCGCTGGTGCTGCGAGTCCTCGGACCCTGTCCCAGCCGCCTCTGCCAACTGCTGTCCGCTACACCCGCGCGTATGGCCGGATGGGGCGGCCCATGTTGCCGGCATGCAGGCCGCGCGTCGCGCTGAGCGCGGCGAGTGTCAGGAGGGCCGGCCGCGTCTGCGCGGCGACGGGGAGCGCCACGACCAGCACGCCGTTGCCGTAGGTGACATTGGCGAGTGCGCCATCTACGGCGGATGGCAGCGCGATCATCCGCTCGTACTCGCCCGCGCTCCACTCGTTGAGCAGCTCGTCCTTGAGGCCCTTTAGCTCGCCGCGCTGCCGCCCCCGGATGACGAGCGCCGGAGCCGGCGTGACCTCGACGCTGATGTCCGCTGGCTCC
>JADMIN010000974.1 GCA_015478575.1 Ktedonobacterales bacterium
GGCGACACGGGCGGGCGACCTCGCCGGCGCCTACCTCTCGACCCTGGCGCTGACGCTCACGAATCCCGCGACGATCCTCTCGTTCGCGGCGGTCTTCGCCGGGCTGGGCATCGCGGGCGCGCGGGGCGACAACCTGACAGCGGGGGCGCTGGTGGCGGGCATCGGTCTCGGCTCGGCGCTCTGGTGGCTGATCCTCAGCACGGGGATGAGCCTGCTCCGGACGCGCGCGGGCGCTGGCGCGCTGGTCTGGGCGAACCGCCTATCGGGCGGCGTGCTGCTCGCCTTCGGCGTCGTGGCGCTGGCCAGCGCGGCATGGCGTCCCTGAGCCGCAAACCGCTGATGACCACGGTCCATGCTGCACTACGTGGTGTTTCCGACGCAACGCCATAGCTTGGGAACAGGCGCCAGTGCCGTGGCCATATAGTACTGTTTAGAACGACATCTCATTGTATGCATCTACAGCCAATGATATACTCGGCGCAGGCTCAAGCCCTCCAGGAGCGGTGGGCGCCTCCGACAGTACGAAAGGAGCTGGTGGCGTCATGTGCGAACGTGACTCTGCCCCCGGAACCCAGGCGGCGGCCGCGGCCGCCGGCCAGACCGTCGAGCGCGAGCGCGCGCACGCCTTCTCCGAGGCGCTGCGGACGCTGCTCCAGCGCCAGAACTACTACGTCCCGCTGACCGGCACGTACTTGCTGCCGCAGTTCTACGAGCGTATCCGCCAGGTAGATGGCACCGGTATCCACATCAACACGCTGCGCGCCTACCTGCGCGGCGAGTCGCTGCCATCCGATGGCAAGGTGCGCCTGCTGGCGGACGCGCTCGGGGTGCCGCGCGGCGTGCTGCTCTTCGCCGCCGGGTATCTGACGCCGACGGACCTGCCCAACTATCCCGGACCCTATGCCACCCTCGCCAGCGTCGAGGCGGACATCCGCGAGGTGGAGGCGCTGCCGCTGGCGCGCGAGACGCGGGAGCGCCTGCTGCATGACCTGCGCACGACCGCCCAGATCATGCGCCTGCTGCACGACGACCAGGCGCAGGCGCGCCGGACGGATCGCGACGAGCGGGAGCAGCTCATCGAGCAGCTCATCGAGCTGTATCAGCATCGGCTGTTTCGCTACTTGCTTTTT
>JADMIN010000975.1 GCA_015478575.1 Ktedonobacterales bacterium
GGCCAGGCCAGGACCCAAGATGCGGGAGGCGTTGAACTGGGCGGAATTGAGGGACACCGCGTTCAGCAAGCTCTCCGGTGGGGCCATCTCGCCGACGAATGCCTGGCGCGAGGGCATGTCCACCGCGTTCACGATCCCCAGCAGCAGCGCCAGCAGGTAGACATGCCAGAGACGCACGACGCCGGTCGCGGTGAGCAGGAAGAGCGCGAGCGCCAGCAGCCCGGCGCAGGTCTGCGTCACGAGCAGGATGCGCCGCCGGGGGAAGCGGTCGGCGATGGCGCCGCCGAAGGGGATCAGCAGCGGCCCGAACTGGAGCGCGCCAGTGATACCGAGCGGCAGCGGGTTACCGGGCGAGAGCGTCAGCACGAGCCACTGCTGGGCCGTGCCCTGCATGAAGGTGCCGGTGACGGAGACGAGCTGGCCCAGCCAGAACAGGCGGAAATTGCGGTATCGCAGGGCGGAGAACATGCCCGGCCCGGCCCGGCGGGCGCGCGACGGCCCGCCAGACACGAACGGCCAGGCCACGGCCGGCCGCGCAACCCTGAAATAACGCACCGTCAACGCCCCCTCCCACGCCCCGGCTCGGTCGCGATTCGCCAATCACACTGCGTTCAGTATACCGTAGATTTACGTTAACGTCAATGTTTGAGGACCACCTGCGTGTGATATGCATCACACGCTGTGCCAACAACAACGCCTCCGAATACCGGAGCGGATATTCGGAGGCGAACGCCGCGCTGGCGGCCAGGCTAGCCGAGCGTGTAGTGATTCTTGTGGTAGTAGTTCATCCCCTGGCCGAGCACCTTGACCGGGAACAACTCCTTGAGGTTGATCGGCTCGCCGCACCTGGCGCAGATGCGGCCCGTGATGTGATCCTTGTCGTCGCGCTGCGCCAACGACGCGCGCGCCGTCTTGGAAAGTTCACCCTTCTTCGCCATATGTTCTCGCTCCCATTCCGCAGAGATCTGTGGACTGCTCGCCGGCATCCGTCATCGCTGGCGCGCGGCTTCAGTATACCACATCGCCGTCCATGCGCCGGCCATGCCCGCGACGGTCGCGTGATGACACCCTACGGCGAAGACCCGATACGCATGAGCGTCGCCCCGGTCTATAATGAGGGGTGTGTGCC
>JADMIN010000976.1 GCA_015478575.1 Ktedonobacterales bacterium
GTCAATCTCCAGATCGAGGCGGAGCTTGCGCAGCTCATCGGCGATAGCAAGGTCGCGCGGCGCGTGACCCAGCCCTATCGGCGAGGAGATATAGAGCGCCCGCTTGCGGCGGTTACGCCCGGGAATCCAACAGACGGGGCGCGGCCGGGGATCGGGTAGCGTGCGCTCGGCGAACTCGCGCAGCACGAGGTTGACTTTGACCGGGTCGCGCGCGCTGGGAAGGTGACCTCCGCCTTCGATGGTGACGAGCGTGCCGCCAGTTAGCTTGGCCAGCGCGGCGCCGCGCTCGCACGGAGTCACCGCGTCCGCGTCGCCGTGGATCACCACCACCGGGCAGTGCATCCGGGCAGCCAGCTCGCGCGCGGCAGGCGCGGTACGGACCGTGTCCACCCGCTCCTCGCCGGCCACCAGCACCTCGGGCGTGGTCTCCAGCGCCCACGCGGTGAAGTCTTCGATCTGCTTGGTGGAGTGGGGGTCGGTCAAGCACTGACCGGCGAAGAACTCGACGAAGCCGGCATAGTTCTTGAGCCAGTAGTGGCGGTTGTACCTGGCCCACCCCTCGTCGGTGTCGTAGCGCGCGTCGAAGGCATAGACGCGTCGCTCCGGGGGCATCGGGGTGAGTGGTAGCGCCGGCCCGATGAAGACGGCGCCCGCCATGCGCTCGGCATGTTCGGTCGCCAGCAACAGCAGCCAGCTCGCCGCGCGCGAGAGAGCGACGACCACGGCACGCTCGGTGCCGGTCGCATCCAGCACGGCCAGCGCATCGCCGGCCAGCGCGTCATCGGCGTAGGTGGCAGGCTCCAGCGGGCGATCCGAGCGCCCGTTGCCGCGGCTGTCAGACGTCACCACGCGGAAGTGGCGCGCGAGGTAGGGCACCTGCGCCTTCCAGATACGGGAGTGGACGATCCACCAGGTGGGGAGCAACAGGATCGTTCGCTCGCCCGTGCCGAAGACCTCGTAGAATATCCGCGTGCCGCCGCGCTCGATATACCCCTCAACGTCAGGAAACCGCGCTCTCATCGGATGCATCCCTTCTGGCTTTCGCCGCTTCCAGGGATTCGAGCCATCCGTCAACCATCGCCAGTAGCTCGGCATGGCCATCGTCGAGGCCGCTGAGCCGCTCCAGAA
>JADMIN010000977.1 GCA_015478575.1 Ktedonobacterales bacterium
ATGTGCCACCGACCGTCACGCCACCAGAAGGCGCTCCGCCGATCTGGCCCGTGGCTGAGGAGCCACCGGCGGCCCCGCCAGTCTGGCCCGTCAGCCCGCCAGTTGAGGAGGGCAACGAGACGCTGGCCGAGCTAGCCGCCTTTAGTGGCACAGCGGCGCTCGCCGCCACGGGCGTGGCGACCTTCGCGATGGAAGGGACGCAGCATCCTGGCGTCGCTGAGACGGCCGCCGCACTGGCGGTGGGTGCCACGACGGAGACCTCGCCCACCGATACCCCTCTGGATATGCCCCCCGCCCCGAGCACGCTGGATCCAGCGGTGGGCGCCACGGCGATGATGGCTGCTGAAACCGCCGCCGCCGAAACCTCCACCGCGGCCGCGGGCACGCCAGAGAATCCTTCCCTGACTCCGCTCAGCGCGGGTGCGCCCAGCGGATCGGGCGAGGGGGGCGCGGAGCCGACCGCTCCGGTGGGGAATGCGGGACCGCCGATGAAGCGCGTGCGTGTGGTTCGCCGCATCGTGATGGATGGCGATGTCGTGCAGGAGTTGGTGGCTGAGCGTATCGTGCCAGCGGACGCGGATAGCCAGGCCATCGCCGCCGAACTGCGGGAGGAGCTTGGCCACGCCACGCCGGAGCAGATCGCTCAACTGGCGCACCTGCCCAGCGACGCCGCCGTCGAGGTCCGCGCGCGTGTCGAATCCGGTCCCCTCTCTGGCCCGCTGAAGTCGCCGGATGATCAGTCGCCGCCTGTGCGCGAGGGCTGAGTGCTCCTGGTATGTGTCCCTTCCGCCTTGGCCAAAGGATCCTGGCCAAGGCCATCTCCTCGTGCGACGGGAGGGATGGCCCTCGCTGTCCCTGACCCAACCTCCCAGCACGCCACATAATCGCCGCCGAGCCGTTGTCTGTGTTGAACCATCCACTCCTGGCGCACGAGTGTACTTCCTATCGAAGCGGTAAACCGTGATGCGCACGGCCCAGCCGCCACGTGGCCCCCGGCACGGTGCTTATACGCCACCGCGCCTATGCCAGCAGGCCCCAGGCCCTCATGGATAAGAAGGCGTAGGGGACAGATGCGTTTGCGCAATCTCACGATGTTGACACACCGATGCCGATGCGCACAGTAGAAG
>JADMIN010000978.1 GCA_015478575.1 Ktedonobacterales bacterium
CGCCAGCGCGAACCGGCGCGTCGCCGTCCGATGGTAGGCGGTGGGCAGCGTCAGTTGCAGCTCGATGGCGGGGTCCCGCGCGACGATGCCCGCCACGACCACGCCCGCAGCCAGTGGCACACCAGCCTCCAGCCCCGCAGTCAGCAGGT
Organism: Ktedonobacterales bacterium; assembly: GCA_015478575.1. Classification (GTDB taxonomy): domain Bacteria; phylum Chloroflexota; class Ktedonobacteria; order Ktedonobacterales; family JADMIN01; genus JADMIN01. The sequence goes on from JADMIN010000978.1 coordinate 150, forward strand.
CGGCGATAGACGTGCGGGGTGCCGAGCCAAGGAGCAGCAGCCCGGCCAGCCCCCCAAAGCCCACCATGACCAGCAGCGGCAGCGTGAGCGCCACCAGCCCCAGGTTGCGCGACTCATAGCGCAGCGCCCTCAGGCGCGTGGAAATCCGCATGGTCGTTATCCTTGATTGTCTGGTGGCGGTATGGGTTCAAGTGGCCAGGAGCGAGCGCGGTCATCCTTCGGCGAGTTGTTGGCGTGGCACGTAGAGCACGGCCAGGATCAGCAGCGCCATCGCCAGCAGCAGAATCGTCGGGTTGGTCTGCCAGAGGGCGATCAGTGGCGACTCAGCGCCGGGCGCGATGCGCCCGCTCGCCTGGCTCTGCGTGACCAGATGCGCGAAGAAGAGGCCCATCGAGCTGGCCACCGCCACGATGGCGCTGACGAGCAGCGAGAGCACCAGGCTGATGCCCGCCAGCAGCAGCGTCGGGCCGAGCCAGAGCGGCGCCGCCGCCCAGATCGTGCCGCCACGCGCGATCACCAGCACGACGCTCGCCGCGAAGGCCAGCGCCACATCGTAGCCCAGCACCAGCGCCAGCCGGCTGACCAGCACCATACGCGGTGAGGTCGGCGTGGCCAGCGCCAACTCCAGGCTGGGATCGCTCTCCGGCCCATAGATGAAGGCCGTGCTGACCCCCGCGATCACCGGTGCGAAGAGGCTCAGGATCACTCCCGGCGCGCGCTGGCCACCAGCGACTAGCGCGAGGAGCAGGCCCAGCGCCATCGTCGCCGCCGCGGCCACCCAGATGCCCCGCCGGACCAGCGGCACCTGCCCCCGTAGGACATTCCAGGCATGCTGGGCGTGGCCCCAGAGCGGCTGCCACATGGGCGCGGTCACCGGCATGGCGTGCTCAGCGGCGTGCTCGGCGTCAATCCGCGCCCAGACGCCCTCCATGAGCGCCATCGAGGGCATGATCGCGGGCGCGGCGGCGAGTTGCGCGG
>JADMIN010000229.1 GCA_015478575.1 Ktedonobacterales bacterium
GCCGTACGCTCGTGTGGCGCGCCTCGAGCGCCGCCAGAAACTCCGCCTTGCTCGTTCGCTGGGCCTCTTCGGGGAGCCGCGCGAACGTTGGATCAAGCCGATAGAGCCAGTACGCCGCGAAGATCGCGCCCTGGGGTGTCGCTTCCGCCATGGTATGCTCCGGTTCAGGGGGGGCGGCCAGCGCGGCCACAGGCCCCGTCAATGTGGTACAGCTATCAAGTCATTTTCAGGTGAGACACGTACACGAGAAATTGTAGCACTGGGTCTTGCGCCTCACCAATTCGTGACCCACATAGCGGCGCCCTTGCATGTGGGATATCGGCCCCGTACAATGCCGCACATGAAGACACTCCTCGCATTTACGCGGCGCCGCCCGCGCTCGGCGCGGCGATACGTGATAGGGCTGCTCGCGTTCTGTTGCGCGGGCGCTCTCTTGGCGGCGTGCGCCGTGCGTCCTGGCGGCCAGGAACTTGCGTTCCTACGCGGGGGGCGCCTGATCGCCATCAACGGCGATGGATCGAATGCCCGCACCGTCGCGAGTGGCAGCATCGTCAGCTTCGCGTGGTCACCGGACCACCACCAGCTCGTCTATCGCATCGCCACGGGCGCTGACCTCACCCGTTTTCCCCCAACCACGGCGCTCGGCGCGCCCGACGCGCCCGGCAGTCTGAATGTGATTGGCATCAATGGTGGCCAGCCCACGCCCATTACGCCTGAGGCGCCAGATCTGGCCTGGAGCGATGCGTGGTGGAATGTGAAGGGCAACCGCCTCGTCTACCGCGAGGAATTCGCCACCTCTGACCCCGCCGCCGCCTTGGCCTACATTGTCTCCCAGGCGGATCAGCCGGCGGGCATCGCGCGCAAGACGCTGCCCGATGATGTCTCACTGCCCGCGCTCTCCGCCGATGGCACCCAGGTCGCTGGCATAGATGCCACGGGCGCCGTGCGCGTGGCGACGCCGGGCCAGGCGGGCGCGGTTGTGGCCACCGGCGCACTGACCGTCCTCCCCGTCACGGGCCGGCCTGGGCGTGTCCTCTGGCAGCCAGGGCACAATGCGCTGCTCTATGCCGTGGCCAGCGGGGGGAGGACGACGCTGGTGCTGCGCGATCTCCGGGGCGGCGCGCGCGTGGTCGTCTCCGTGCCGGCGCTGCTGGATGCGGCGTTCTCGCCTGATGGGACGCGGCTGCTGGTGCGGACACCCGATCAATTTCAACTCTACGATCTCCCTTCAGTGGCGCCACCGCGATTCACCGTCGCGGAGGGCGATGCCGCCGCGCTGGCCTGGTGGTCACCTGATGGCAAGCTCCTGCTCGTGTGGGATACGCCGGGCTGGCGCCTGGTGGACATGGCCACTGGCGTGGCGCGGACGGTGATCCAGGCCAACAGCGGAGCCAGCGGCACGGCGCTGCCCGCCCAGGCGCGCTGGCATCCAGCGGCGGGCAGCCCGTGGAGTCCCGATGGGACGCAATTCGCCTTCATCGGCACGAGCGGCATGACCTGGCTGGGGCGTGCCTTGCCGATGCCACGGAACAGCCCCACCGGGCTGTATGTTGGCCAAGTGCGTGCCGGCCGCGCCAGCGGGCAGCCGAGCCTCCGCGACAGCGGCGACGACCGCGCGCCATCTTGGAGCTACGCCGATCCTTCAACCACGTTGCTGCTCGCATCGTAGACGACCACGAGGAGGTGGAGACATGACGTCTGACAAGGGCAAACTCCCAGCGGGCCTCAGGGCCGACGATGAGGACGACCTTCTCGATGAAGAAGAGTTCGAGCCGGAAGAGTATGACACCCTCCTGCGGCTCGAACGCCTCGAAAGTGTGGAGGAGGAGATGATGGAGCTGGGCATCACCACGCTAGAAGAGGTGCGCCAGCGCATCGCCGATCTCCACCGCGAACTGGACGAGCGCGAACGGACGCCCTAGGGGCGCCCGCTCGCCTTCTACACAACGATGCTGGCCAGGCGACCAGGGATATAGATGAACTTCTTGAGGGCGCGGTTGTCCATCGCCGCCCGCACCTTTGGGCTGGCGAGCGCGAGCTGGCGTACGTCGTCCTCGGCGATATCAGGCGTGACCTCTAGGCGGTCGCGCACTTTGCCGTTGACCTGCACGACCACAGTCACGACCGCGTCGAGCGTCAGCGCGGTATCGTAGGTTGGCCAGGTGGAGGTGTGGATGCTGGACGGATGGCCGAACTGGTGCCACAGCTCTTCCGTGAGATGGGGGGTCATCGGCGCCAGCAGCACCAGTAGCGCCTCCACCGCCCGCGTGAACTGGGGATCGCGCAGACTCGTCGGCGCCTCCTCGCGCAGCTTGTTGAGCGCGTTGACAAGCTCCATCAGGCCGGCCAGCGCCGTATTGAAACGCATATCCGCATACTCAGCGGTCACGCGGGCGATGGCCTTATGGCGCAGCCGCTCTAGCGTTGCGCTCTGGGTGGTGGCGGGGGGGTCGCTCCCCTGGGCGTGGGCGGCGATCACGTCGCTGGCCAGCGCCCAGACGCGGTTCAGGAAGCGCCAGACGCCCTCGATGCCTTGATTGCTCCAAGGGCCACCTTGATCGAACGGCCCCATGAACATCAGGTAGCAGCGTACGGCATCGGCGCCATAGCGCCCCACGACGTCATCGGGGGCGATGACATTGCCACGCGACTTCGACATCTTCTGGCCATCTGGCCCCAGCACCATGCCCTGATGATAGAGGCGCGTGAACGGCTCATCGAAGGCGAGCAGGCCCATATCGCGCAACGCCTTGACGAAGAAGCGCGCGTAGAGCAGATGCATCGTGGCGTGTTCCGGGCCGCCGATGTACATATCCACCGGCAGCCACTTGGCGAGCGCCTGCGCTGACCAGGCGCGCTGATCGTTGTGCGGATCGGCATAGCGCAGGAAGTACCACGACGAGCAGAGGAAGGTATCGAGCGTGTCGGTCTCGCGTGTGGCGGGCTTGCCGCACACTGGGCAGGTGGTATGCAGGAACGCCGGCACCGAGCGCAGTGGCGACTCGCCCGTCGGCTTGAAATGGACCTCATCGGGCAGCAGCACGGGCAACTGGTCTTCGGGGACGGGGACAGCGCCGTGGTCTGGGCAATAGATGATGGGGATGGGCGCGCCCCAATAGCGCTGGCGGCTGACCAACCAATCCCGCAGGCGGTAGCGCACGGTGGCGCGGCCCACGCCATGCGCCTCACACCAGGCGATGACATGCTGCGCACCCTCCTCGGCGGGTGTGTCGTTGAAGGGGCCGCTCTGAATCATCACGCCTTTGGCCGTCTTCGCGGTATGCCACGTCGCGGGATCACTCGGCGCTTCGTCCGCGTTCAGGATGACCTGAGTGATGGGCAGATCGAAGGCGCGGGCAAACTCGAAATCGCGCTGATCATGCGCGGGCACGCCCATGACGGCGCCAGTGCCATAGCCCATCAGGACGTAGTCGGCGACCCAGACGGGCACCGCCGCGCCACTGACGGGGTTGGTGACGGTCGTGCCCAGCGGCACGCCGGTCTTGGGGCGAGCGGCGTCGGTGCTGAGGCGCTCGATCTCGGTCTCGTGGCGGGCGCGCTCGATGTAGGCGAGCACGGCCTCGCGCCGTGGGGGCGCGGTCAGCCGCTCCACCAAGGGATGCTCTGGCGCGAGCACGAGGAAGGTCGCGCCATAGATGGTATCCGGGCGGGTGGTGAAGACGGGGATCTGAAGCGTCTCTGTCTGGCGAGCGGGGTTGCCGTTTTTGCCGTTTTTGGAAGTTGCGGGAATGGTGGCTGTGAAGCGGATCTCCGCACCCTCACTGCGCCCGATCCAATTGGTCTGCATCAGCCGCGTCTTTTCCGGCCACTCCAGCCCGTCGAAGCGCAGCAGTTCCTCAGCATAGGTGGTGATGCGAAAGAGCCACTGTTCCAGCTCGCGCAGCTCGATGAGCGCGCCGCAGCGCTCGCAGTGGTCATCCACCACTTGCTCATTGGCCAGGGTCGTATTGCAGGAGGGGCACCAGTTGGCGGGCGCTTTTTTGCGATAGGCGAGGTCGTGCTTATAGAACTGGAGAAAGAGCCATTGGGTCCAGGTATAGTAGTCGGGGAGGCAGGTTACGACCTCACGCGGCCAATCCCACCCGGCGCCCATCAGGCTGAGCTGGCGGCGCATGTTGGCGATGTTTTCCAGTGTCCAGGTGCGCGGCTGGATATCGCGTTTGATGGCGGCGTTCTCGGCTGGCAGGCCGAAGGCGTCGAAGCCGATGGGCTGCGAGACGTTGTAGCCGCGCATGCGCATGAAGCGCCCATAGATATCCGCGCCCGTATAGTTATACCAGTGACCGATATGCAGATCGCCTGATGGGTAGGGCAGCATGACGAGGTTGTAATATTTGGGGCGCGGGTCGTCATCACGCGCGAGATAGATGCCTTCTTCGGCCCAGCGCGTCTGCCACTTCGCTTCGATCTCACTTGGCTGATATTTCGTGCGCGTGATCACTGCGGTGCTCCTCCAACGCGAATGCTTCGGATGATTCCTCCTGTCTATCATACCTCAAAGCGTGTGGAAGCCTCGGCTGCTGTCGCCTGTGCGCTCGCTGGCACGCGAAAGCCCGTGGCTCGTCTGTCCGCATTCGGCGTCCTTGCGAGGTAGGCGGGCGGGCAGTGGATAGGAAGGGCCTGCCCGCGTGGCGGAAGGACAGGCCCGTGCGCGTTGGTCGGTGACGAGCGGGCGACGTGGTTAGCGGGCGACGCGGCGTCCGTAGAGCCAGACCGAGAGCGGCACGCAAACGGCCAGAATGCCCAGGCACCAGACAAGTGCCTGCCAGGCGTTGTCGCCGACGGGAGCGCCGAGTAGCAGCGCGCGAACGGCGTTGACGATGATGGTCACCGGCTGATGGTCGGCAAAGGTGCGCAGCCAATCGGGGAAACGGGCGGTTTCGGCGAAGGCGCTGCTGGCGAAGGTCAGCGGGAAGAGCCAGACAAACCCCGCCGACTGCGCGGCCTCGACACTGTGTACGAGCAGCCCGATGATGGCCGAGACCCAGGAGAAGGCAAAACTGACCAGCAAGATCAAGCCGAGCGCCGCGAGTACGCCCCCACCGGACCATGCGGGGCGGAAGCCGACGAGCAGGCCCACGGCGAACATCACGGCGACGACGAAGAGGTTGCGTACGAGGTCAGCGATCGTGCGCCCGGTCAGCACGGCGGATTTGGCCATGGGTAGCGAGCGGAAGCGATCTACGAGGCCTTTTTCGAGGTCCTGGGCAAGTCCTATGCCGGTGGTGACCGCGCCGAAGATGACGGTCTGCACGAAGATGCCGGGCATCAGGTAATCCACATAGCTGAAGCCCGTGACTTGGATCGAGCTGCCAAACACAAAGCGGAAGAGCAGCACGAACATGACCGGCTGGATGGTGGCGAAGATCAGCTCATCGGGAATGCGCGGGATCTGCAC
>JADMIN010000979.1 GCA_015478575.1 Ktedonobacterales bacterium
GAATGCTGCTGCGTGGCGGTCAGCGCGTCTTCGAGGGTGTGGCGACGGCGCGAGCCGGCACCGCTCCGCGTTCCCTGCTGCTTCTGCCGCGCCATACCGCCTCCCACCTGGCCTCTCACCGTCGCGGAGCCGCCCCCGCCGCCTGCCGCGCACGCCCCTGAATGCGTGGCGCGCCCGGCGGCAGCGCCAGGAGAGAGTATGCCATTGACGCCGAGGGAGCGTCAACGCGGGGCGCGAGCCGTAGCCAGATGGTCCCGCGCACGGCGGTGGCCGGCGCTATCCGATGCGTCGCGCCGCGCTGGCGACGGTCTCGAGCAGCACGTCCACGTCGAAGTGCTTGCTGAGGATGGGCACCGAGAGGGAAGTGAGCAGATTGGCGAAGGCGAGCGTCAGCGTCTTGGTGTTGGCCGTCACCAGGATGTAGGTGTGCCGTGACGCCAGCCGGTGGTCCCCGGCGACCGCGCCGAGCACGCCCGCGCCATCCAGGCCGGGCATCATCAGGTCGAGCAGCACGACCGCGCGATCCGTGGCGGCACGCAATTGTTTCAGCGCGGCCAGCCCATTGCTGGCTTCGCTGACCGTGTAGCCCGCATCTTCGAGCGCGAACCGCACAGCGTCGCGGATGGCGTCGTCGTCGTCAACGACCAGTACATGCGTCACAGACATCTGTCCCGCTTCCTGTCGCGGCGCGATACTGGCCCGCAGCGCGCGCAGCCCAGGTGTCCACTCGTGAGATATCGTACGGCGTGAGCCGCGCGGCGTGAGCCGCGCTGGCCACCATCAGCCGCTCCCCCGCAGTCGCATGGCCCGTACCACCTCACTAGGCAAACGAGCGCGAGGGCAACGCATAACCTGGCTCCCCCCAAATGGGGGCACCGGCGCGACGGCGTCGCGCGCCGTCGCGCCGCCACGTCGTCACGCGCACCGGCGCGGACGGGCCGACACATTGGTATGGGCCGCTTGACAATCGTGCGCTCCGCTGCTAGACTACCGGCCACAGGAATGTACCGTAGTTTGGCTCTGCGTCAAGGAATAGGAATGACGTACATGCAAGCCACCGTGACGACCCCACGCGATCTCTCCGTCCTCTTTGGCCGTCTCGCCGATGTGGAACGCCTGGCCACGAC
>JADMIN010000230.1 GCA_015478575.1 Ktedonobacterales bacterium
CATCCGCCACCTGTGGCATGCCGCCGTGCTTGACATCGAAAACGACCGCCCCATCGAGGTCCGTCGCCGTGCTGAAGAACGCCCCGCGGAGGCTGGCGCCGAGACCATCGCGGCGCCGCACTTGGCTGAGGCGCTGCAATACCGGCCACGCGGCGAGGCGGGATGAAGGGTAGTCCTTCTGGCAAAGTACTAGGTCGCGTGACTGGAAGGATAACCTTGTCTATAATGCGGCCTATGGTCTCGTGTTGACCAAGATTCTCGGCGTGGGCGCCCCCTTCCTCGGCGACCACGCTCCCGGTAGCGCCAACGGCACCTGCCTGGTGGCCGCGCGGGGAGGGCCGCACGCGCCTAGAGGCGATGGTGATGATGGAGCGAGGTGATGGTGATGATGGAGCGCGCGACGAGCACCTCACCGTCAGTTGGTAGAAGGAATGTGTGGGCAGCGGCAGCGAGGTAAGGATCGAGCTTCGAGCAATGGTGGCTGGCAGGTGTGGAGAGGAGGAGAACATGCGGCAGACGAGGCGTCTCCGACGCACCATCCTGAGTGGTCTCACGGTCCTAGCGCCCCTCACGACCGCGGCGCTGATTGCCTCGCTGATCCTCCTCACGGCTCAGGGTACCCGCGCGGGCGCCAGCCAATCGCTGCCGCTCTGCCTGGCCACGGGAGTCGTGACCTGTCCGCCACCAAGCCCGACGCCGGGCACGCCGCGTGGCGTCCCCTATTCGCACTCTTGGTATATTGACGATCCAAAAGACGTCCCCGCGCTGGCCCAGGGAGATGCCCAGTGGCTCAACCAGCAGAGTGCCGCGAACGGCTGCGCTGGCGAGTTTCTCACTGTGCTCGACTTTGGCCACCCCACCACCAAATATTCGGGGAATGCCTCACCGCTCGATAATTATGCCATGAGTCTCTTCAGCGCCCACCCTACCTCTTGGCTCACCTACCGCCAGGTCGAGCAACTCGCCGAGCAATACGTGAATGTCTGGCATGCCACCGCATCGAGTTGCCCGCGGCTGCGCCTCGTCCTGGGCACGAGCAACTACAGCGAGTGTTTGCAAGCGGTCGGTAAGTGCAGCGTCAACCAGGCTGGCCAGCAATGGGATGTGGTGGTGCATGATGTCATGACGTACGTTCGGAACAAGGGCTATGATAAGCAGGTGACTGGTGTCTGGGTGGGGGATGATCTGGAGGGCAGTTGGGATCCCTGGCCAACGACCGTACAGTTCCTCGAAGGTGTGCGTACCCAGGAGCTGACCTATAGCACGCATGCCCGCCTCGTGGACTATGGAGACGCCAACGCGGGCGCGTGCAGCGAAGTCACCGGCGATTGCGCGACCCCTTGGACAGTGGCGAATGTCTATGCCGCCGCCTGGAAGATCGGGTGGGATATGCCCCTGCCAGAGACGTACTCATCTGGCACCACGACGAAATGGGAGAACCTGAAGCGCGCCGAAAGCGCGATACAATTCCTGGGGGTCATGACCGAATGCTCCGGCGCGGACCCCCTGCCCACTGGCCGCTGCTGGGTGCAGAACGGCACGGGGGTGAACGCGGGGAATTGCCAGTGGAGTCCCACCATTGGGTTCACCCATCTCCAGGCCGCAGATCCCCCGCACAAAATGGCGTATGCCACCAACATGCAGTGGGCACACCAGCAATCTGGTAGCCATGATTGCGGCTAGCGTCGCGCCCCCTGCCACAACGGCAGGCCACAACGGCAGGCCACGACGGCGGGAAGCGCGGGTGCCAGCGCATCGGTCCGCGCATCGGCCAGCGCTTGTGGAGAGGCTGAAGGGTGGTGGTGAGCGGTTGATGCGCGCTGCCGCTTATCAGGCAGGTGGGACTTCTGTCTCGCGCGGCAAGCTTGGATGTCACGTGGTGTAGTATAATGGCTGGGGTGGGCGGCCCGCCCATCTGGCGGCAGGCTGTGCGCGGGAAGCGAAGGCCAGCGCGGAGGCCACGCGACGTGAAGCGGCGGAGGAGGTGGAGGAGGCATGCCAGAGCGCCGAAAGGACGCATGGGAACCCGATCCACGCGAGGCCACCGAGCATCTGCCCGCCCGCCACAAGCGCACACTCGGTGATGTGCCGGTGCCCCCCACGACCACGCAGCGCCTGCCAACCGCGACGCGGCGCGAATCTGTCATCCCACGGCCATTCCAGACGCCATCGCAACGCCTGCCGACGACGACACCCCAGCAGGGCGCGCGCCGCGTCCCCGCCGCCCCCTATGCGCCCGCTACCGCTCCCTGGCGCGGTGCGCGCACCCTGCTCACCAGTCTGGCTATCGCGGTCACGGTCGTGGTCTCGGTCGGCTTCGGCGCGGTGCGGGCATTGCGCCCGGATGACGCGCGCGGCCAGCAGAGCGTCCCTGGCACGACCGCGGCAGGGCAGCCTACCACCGGCACGCCCGCCCCCTCCGGCAGCATTCCCCAGGGCATCTGGGTGGCGTCCGCTGGCACGATTGTCTATATTCCCCCGCCGCCCAAGCCGCCCGCCCAGACCACAAGCCAGACGCAGACCCAGACCTATATCTCTAGCATTCAGCCGTGCCACGATACGGTGAGGTTTGTGGCCAACATCACGCAATGGACCGTCCCGCCCGGATGCTATGCCAACGTCTTCGTGCCCAACTCCGCCAATTATCCGCCACGACCGATCTTCGGCTACTGCAACTGGTGGGTGCGGCAGAATCACCCGAACAATCCCGATATCACCGTGGGCAGCCAGACCTATCTCGGCACCACACCGGTGGCGGGCACGGCGGTCTTCTTTGAGGGCAATGTGCAGGGCGCTAGCCCTGAGGGGCACTGGGCCGAGGTCGTGGCGGTCGCGCCGGATCGCTACTGGTTCCTGCTCAGTGAGATGAACTTCGCCTGGCGCGGTGCGGGCTTCGCCAAGGTGGATTATCGGTATGCGCATCTGGGGGCTGGCGTGACCTTCTATACCTGACGTCAGGTGAGGTCGGGGCTTGCGGGCAGTGGTATGCTTGCGGTGGCGGCGGTCCCATCTAGCCAGCAGGAGGATCCCATGCTCGCACTGCCCATCATCCACGACGAGGCCATGGCGCTGACCGATCAGGTGGTCGCTGACCGGCGCCACTTCCACCGCTACCCTGAGCTTGGCTTTCAAGAACACGAGACCGCGGCGTACGTCGCGGAACGACTGCGCACGCTGGGCCTGGATGAGGTCCAGACAGGCGTGGCCCAGACGGGCGTAGTTGGACTCATCCGCGGGCCAGAAGCGGGGCGTGTGGTGCTACTGCGCGCGGATATGGATGCCCTCCCGCTCACCGAGACAACCGGCGCGCCCTATGCCTCAGAGCGCCCAGGCGTCATGCATGCTTGCGGCCATGACGGGCACACCGCCATTCTGCTCTCCGTCGCGGAGCTGCTGCTCCGTCATCGCGCCACGCTGGGCGGCACGGTGAAGCTGATCTTTCAGCCCGCCGAGGAGGGGCCAGGCGGCGCTAAGCCGATGATCGAGGCGGGCGTTATGGAATCGCCGCATGTAGATGCCTGCTTCGGCCTGCATCTCTCCAATAACCACGCCGTCGGCACGATGGCGGTGCAGGGTGGGCCAGTGCAGGCCAGCGCGGACGAATTCACGTTGGTGATCGAGGGCATTGGTGGGCACGGCGCTGGCCCCCACCAGACCGTGGACCCGATCGCCATCGGCGCGGCCATCGTGGGCGAGCTGCAGCGCATCGTCAGCCGCGAGGTGGATCCGCTGGATTCCGCCGTCATTACGGTTGGCACCTTTCACGCGGGCACGCGCACCAACATCATCCCCCCGCGCGCCGAGTTGCGGGGCACCATTCGCAGCCTACGCGCGCAGACGCGGGATTTCCTGCACCAGCGTATCCGCGAGGTGGCGACGGGCGTGGCAGAGGCGTGTCGCGCCACGTGCGAGGTGCGGATTGACCGGCTCTATCCTGTCACGGTGAATGATGAGGCGATGGCCGAGTTCGCGCGCTCGGTGGCCGAGACGCTCGTGCCGCCCGAACGGGTGCTCCACGCCAAGCCCATCATGGGTGCCGAAGACATGAGTTTCTTCCTTCAGGCCGCCCCCGGCTGCTTTGTCTTCTTAGGCTCGGCCAATCCCGACCGCAACCTGCACCATCCCCATCATGGCCCGTTCTTCGATTTCGACGAAGCCTGTCTGCCACTGGGGATCGAGCTGCTGACCCAATTGGCGATGACCTATCTGGGGCGCCCGTAGTCTCACGCTACGGTGATGCGCCGTGCCCCAGCGGAATGGAGGTCTCTCTATGGCGCTTGGTCCATCCTCTGTACTCGTTCCCGCCAGTCTTGCGATGGCGGGGTTCGCGGTCGGGGCCATCGTCGGTGGTGGCCGGCTGGTCCGCACGTATGATTGGGAGACGGAGTGGCGGATCGCCGCGCCACGCGCTGAGGTCTTCCGCATCCTGACGACCCCTGAGGAACAGTATCACTGGTGGCCCTCCATGCGGGTCGTGCGCGCGGCCCCACTGCCCGGCAACCCCGATGGGCGTATCATCACCTACGCCGTGCGGCAGGCATCGAGCGTGGCTCGGCTGGCCCCTCCCTTCCGCATACGCACCATCACCGGCGAGAGCGAGAGCGAGCGGCGCATACGCACCGTGGTGAGCGGTGACCTCGTGGGGGTATTGGAGACACTGCTCGCGGATTGGCCCGATGATGGCGGCACGCGCGTGGTCTTCCACTGGTATGTGCGCGTGCGCAATCCCATCCTCAACTTGTTCGGCTTCGTCGCCGAGCCGATGTTCCGCGCGAGCCATGACCACGTGATGCGCGAGGGCGAGGCGGGTCTCCAGCGCTATTGTGCCGAGCGCCTGGCGGCAGTGAAGCGGGAGCGTTAGGCTCCCTCCGTTCCCGTTCCCTGTAGTGAGCGGGGCGGGTGGCGGATATGCGGTGCCTGAAACGCTGGCGCAGCCGCTCCGCGGCATGTGCTATGGTGTTTTGTAGAAGGGAGAAGCGCATGGGGCGGCTCGTACGTATGGTGGGCAGTCACGATATGGCCGCGGTCAAGATACCGGCTGGGCGCCATGCCGGACGCCACGCTATCGCCTATCGCTTCTATGGGGCGTGGCGCTTCGTCACCGACGAAGACACCGGCGACCTCCTCACCTGGAAGACTGAGGAGGAGGCCCTAGGGATCGCTGAGGCCTGGCGCCGCCGCTGGGATACGGTGCGGCTCCCCGGTGAGCCGAGGAATACGGCAGCGAAATAGCGGCACCTGATGGCGCTGGGAACGCCGCTTTCACGCCCCCCGCCGCCCCCTCTCATATGCCCTCTCATCCTTCCCAGCACCCGCCCCCCAAGACACCATACACGGCACCCCTTGCGCTTCTCCCTTGCGCTTCTCCCTTGCGCTTCTCCCTTGCGCTTCTCCCTTGCGCTTCTCCC
>JADMIN010000980.1 GCA_015478575.1 Ktedonobacterales bacterium
TAATTTGACACCACCTGCCCGATGCGGTCGGGGTCAGCCTTGATCAGCACCTGCGCATCGTCGGGCATCGTGAGCGTGATCGCGCGTTGCGGATTGACGCTGCGCTGCTCATCAACGGCATCGCGGACAATCGCCGCCAGATCGCAGCGTTCGGGGCGCAATTCCAGTTTGTTGGCCGAAATGCGCGCGACATCCAGCAGATCGTCCACCAGGCGCGTCAGGCGGCCCACCTGGCGTTCGCCCCGTTCCAGCACGTCGGCGACTGACGCCGCGACATCCGCCCCACTGGCGCCGCTTTTGTTGGCGCGGCGCTGGGCCATTTGCATGCTCGCCTTGATCGCCGTGAGCGGTGTCTTGATCTCATGGCTGGCGATGCCGAGGAATTCATCCATGCGCCGGTTGGCCTCGCGCAGCGCGATCGCGTTCGCCTGCGCCTCGGCGCGCTCGCGCTGCAAGCGCTCGCGCTCGATCACCAGCGCCGCCAGTTGCGCCACCGCGCCCGCCAGCTTGCCCTCGTCTTCCGTGAAGGTATGCGCTTGCGCGCCGTGGTCGAGCGTCAGCAATCCCACCAGTTGCTCGTTGCTGCGCATCGGCGCGACCAGCACCGTTTTGGCCCCAAAGGGATTCGGCAGATCGGCGAATGGGGGGCGGCGCATATCAATGATCACCGGTTCACCCGCACGAAGCATTGCGATCAGTTCCGGCGCGGGGGTATCTCCCAGCGGGCGCGGCTCGGTCTGGGCTTCCCACCAGCGCCGCTCATCTTCCGGCGAAAGGCCCACAATCGTCAGCGGCTGCACGAGATCCGTCACCGGATCGACAATCGAAATGTTGATGCGCTGGCATTCCAGCACGTCACAGGTGAGTTCCGCCAGGCGGCGCGCGGTGCGGCGCATGGCGTCTTGTTGCGATTCGCCGGAAGTGTCCTCCGGGCCTTCCATCAGCGCGTGCGCCATCGCCAGCAGCGCGTTCAGCGCCTCATGCGCGCGGCGTTCCAGCCGTTTGCGTGCGCTGATATCCTCGATGACGGCGATGAAATATTGGGGCTTGGCGTCGTCCTCATCGCGCACCAGCGTGACCGTCACCGCCGCCCAGAGCAACGTGCCATCCTTGCGAACATAGCG
>JADMIN010000981.1 GCA_015478575.1 Ktedonobacterales bacterium
CGTCGGGGCCGCGTGGCTGCCCGGTGCTATCGAGATTTGCCTGGAAGGGATTGGTGCCATAGCGCCAGTTAATATAGAGGCCGCCTAGCCCATTATTGACGAGCGGACTGTTGTTGAAGCCGTTCGCTTTAAAGTTATCGAGCACTGCCGTAATGATGCCGTCCGCGGTCGTTGACGATGGTGGGAGCACGCTGGCGGTGTTGGCGCACGCGGCCACCATCAGCGTGGCGGCCAGCAGGCCGGTGATGATGGCGTGCCGCCGCCACGAGCGCTGGTGAGACAGGCCCCTCTTCACTTGACGAAGGGCCTCGCGCCGTATCGCTGATCGTCTTCGTTCCATGAGTTCGCTCATCCTCACTGCCCCCGCTCAACCACACGCCCGCCCACGCCGACGCGCGTCGGATGGCCAGATAGAGAGATACCCCCGACCCATGATGCGCGGACGGGTCCGCACCCCGCGCTCGCGCAGCCATCCAGTGCGCTCTATTCCAGTACGCTCTATTATCGCATGTCACGTGATGCCACATGTCCGCCTAGGGCCACGAAGTACTCGTCTCGCTGGCCTCTTCGCGGTGGCCGGCGCCTCATCCGGAGCGGAAGTAGACGAGCGAATCTCGTCCCTGGAAGACGAGGTTGAAGTTCGCGGCAATGGCGAAATCATCGGTCTTGCCACAGCACTGATAGGTGACTGAGGAGAAGAGCCAGACACGATGATACTTGGCCAGTACCGCCCCATAATCGCTCCTGTTCAGCAGTGCGACCGAGCCAAGCGAGGTATCTACGATATGATTATCCTCGTTGTAGAGATAGAGCGCTTTGCTCTGATAGATGAAGTACTGTGGGAAGATACCGGAGTAGTACTGCGCCATGAGGTCGGGCGCCACCGCGATCATGAGATCGCCGGGCTGCCAGTGGGCACGGATGTAATACGCGGCTTCGCGATAATCTGGGTGGACATGCTGATATGGCACCTCCAGTGTTCGAGCGACGGCGAGGCCAGAGATGGAGACGGGCGCGATCATGGTGATGAGAGAGGCCGCGATGACCAGGGCGGTGAATGCCCCCACCACCGCGCGCGCGGCCTGGGGCGCCATGCGCCGCTGGGCCACCCGCGTCAGCCCA
>JADMIN010000982.1 GCA_015478575.1 Ktedonobacterales bacterium
CCCGCTGGCCGGGCGGATGATGCCCTCGTGGACAAGGCGCTCCATCGCCTCACGGAAGTTGCGCATCTCATGGAATGGATCCCAGCGTTGCATCGCCATATACTGCCTCCTCAGGCATGTGCGGTAAGAAGAAAGCCACATTCGGGATGATGAGTCGGCCAGTGCCGCCCAAGCGCTGAATGAACCACGTGTAGCGATCACTCCCGCGGCAGGGCGCGCTGACTTCCACTGAGTCGCCACTCCATATCTAGGTGATCTCAGAGCGGAGATGTCAAGCGCGCGGGCAACCCCTCTGTGCCACAGGCAAGGCGCGCACATTGCGTGCCAATGGAGGCATCGTGGGCGCGTGCGTTGCTGATGACTCAGCTCATCCGCGTGCGGCAAGCACAGAGCACTAGGGAGTCGCCCCGCATGCGGAGCAACTCCCAGAAGGCATCGTGTTTGTGTCCCGGTTGAGTGTGGCCAGGTGCCCCAGTAGCTGCGTGCCAGAAGCCTATTCGCCGTAGCGCCGGGGCGGCCTCCGCTGATCCTCACTGCCCCAGCCAGGCTGTGCCGGGCGCGGCGCGTCCCCGCGCCCATTCTGGCGGTTGTCCTGATAGGGCGCGCGTGGCGGATACTGTGGCGGATACTGTGGCGGATACTGTGGCGGATACTGTGGCGGATATTGCGCCTGCCCACCGCCCGATGACTGCCCGCCACCAGAGGGCGGCAGGTCACGGGTTGGCGCGTCCCAGCTTGGGCTTTGGGGCCAAGTTGGTCCCGCGGGCGGCTGTTGTATCTGCGGTGGCCGCTGCGGTGCCCAGCCATTCTCCTCGGGAACACGCGGATATTGCGGCGCGGATGGCGGAGGTGGTGGCGCGTAGCGCGGCTGCGGCTCAGCATAGCGCGGCCTCGGCTCACCATAGCCACCATACGCCCCGCCACCACCCGCCGCCCCAGCGGAGCGCTGGCGCATCGCCGCCCCGACTGGCACGGGCGCGGCCTGCGCCGCGCGGCCCGCCGCCAGCGACTTCGTCACCATGCGCCCAATGAAAGCCAGCACATAGAGGAGGATGCCCACCGCCGCTGCCCCCACATACACCGGAATGAAGGCGCCGCCCACCAATCCCAGGAGCTTCGCCA
>JADMIN010000983.1 GCA_015478575.1 Ktedonobacterales bacterium
GATTCATCCCACTCGAAGTTGAGCCGATGCGCGATCCCCAGCGCAAGGAGCCCTGCCATGTGTGCTTGCGTGGTGGCGGATTTTTGGCTCGTCTCCAGCGCGTAGCGGGCGTGGCCGCGGGCGGCGACCCCGTCGGCGCAACAGATGTCCATTTCGATGCGTGTTAGCTGCAACCAAGTGAGCACCTCGCTGTCGCCGTGTACCCGCGCCAGATGCTCCGCTCGCTCGCACACCGCTGTGGCTTCGTTGAGACGCCCGAGCCGGGAGAGCATCCACGCTTGCCCATTCAGGATACCAAGGAACGGGCTATAGCCGGCGAACTCCGCGCCGAGCGCGGCTTGCGCCGGTAGGCGCCGGTAGGCCGTATCGCAGGCCTCGATCCCTTCGAGCAGGCGGCCGGCGAACACGCAGGCGAAAGCCAGAAAACTGCGTTCGGCGAGCTGCAGACCTTGATCGTTGGTCTGCTCGGCCAGTTGAGTTGCCTCGCGGCTGTAGCGCACGTACTCGTCCGAGGCACCGCCCACCAGGCCGAGCACACACGCATAGACACCGTTCAAAGCTGCCAGCGTCCGCAGGTCGCCGCTCTCCTCGGCCAGCCGCCGGCCTTCCTCGAAAATGCCCGCGGCTTCGGCGGTTGGGGTTCCGAGGCGCCACCCCACACCGAGAGTTCCCAAGCACGCGCTGGCACCTAGTTGTGAGGTCTCGCTGGTCTGCGGCAAGGTCCGCACCAGACTGCGCACGCTCTGCCAGTGATGCAGCGCCGCCTTGATGTCGTTGAGTCCCACCCACTCGGCGGCGCGCCGGTGCCAGCGCGCGGCCTCGAGCGCCTCATCCGCTTCCTCATGATGATGCGCCAGCAGCGCGGCGTTCTCGTCGAGGCGCTCCGCATGCGCCGCTTCGAGCGCGCGGGCCACTGCGGAATGCGTACGCCGGCGACGGTCCTGGAGCTGCGAGCGCAGCGCCACCTCCTGCGTCAGCGGATGCTTGAAGGCGTACTCCGCCACCGGATAGAGCGACTGTTCGTAGATGAACTCGGCGTCCTTCAGGACGCGCAGCGCCGCGCGGAGATCCGTTTCCGAAATGGGCGACCGGCCGATCTCTCCGACTACGCGCTGGAGAAT
>JADMIN010000231.1 GCA_015478575.1 Ktedonobacterales bacterium
GCTCGCGCCCGTATGCGACGCGCGAGCCCCGGAGAGGGCAGCACGCCGCGGGCCAGTCGCGTCGCACACGCGCTCGCGCCTGCCACCAGGGCACGGCGCGAAACAGGTGCATGCGACGCGACGCAAGCGGCGCAATTCGCGCAGGGTAACACAACGGCCTCGCGCGAGGTGAGAGAACGGAAGGTGAGACGGCATGGGATGGGAGACACGCCAGCACGGCGGCCGCTACTACACTCGTAGCCGGAAGGTGAACGGCCGCGTTGTGCGGGAGTACGTCGGCGCCGGCGTCGTGGGGGAGCTGGCAGCGCAGAGAGACGAGCTCGAGCGCGCCAAGCGCCAGGCGGAGGCGGCCCGGTTGCAACGCGAGCGCGCGCAGCTCGCGGAACGTGACGCGCTGATGCGCGACTATTGCCAACAGGTGGATGCGCTGATGCGTGCCGAGCTGCGCGCGGCCGGCTACCATCAGCACGACCGGGGAGAATGGAGACGCCGACGTGCCCAAAACGGATAAGCCAGCCAAGCCCGCCACAGCGGCGAACATACCCGCGAAGGCGCCAGCACAGACACCACAGGCGCTAACCGAGGCACAGGTGAGCGACCTACTAGACAAGTCGCAACATGGCGATAAGAAAGCCTGGAGCGCGCTGAAAACCCATCTGGCGAAGGCGCCCGATTGGGAAACGTTGTATCCCACGCCGGCGGAGCACGCCCGCGCGTGTATCTTGGACGCGGTGCTACGTGATAATCACTTCGTCAAAGAAGCCTGGGACCGCAGAGCCCGCGCGATGATAAAGGATCTCGCCGGGCCGAATCCGACGCCGCTAGAGCGTATCCTGTGCGAGCGCGTGGCGACGTGCTGGCTCGATATGTCGCTCGCCGAGATGAACTATGCTTCACGCGCGAAAGACGGCATGACCTTCGCCGCCGGCGAGTACTACCAGAAGCAAGAGGACCGCGCACACAAGCGGTACCTTACGGCCTGCCTGGCTCTGGCGAAGGTGCGGCGCCTACTCGCGCCAGTGGCCCAACAAATCAACATCGCCCAGCCTGGCGCCGCGCAGCTCAACATCGCCCAGCCAGCAGAGCCGGCGACCTTACCCGCAACCTTACCCGCGAAGACGCCGGCGACAGTGGAAGCGGACAGCTCCGCGGCACACTGACGCCAAAGTGTCGCTAAATGTCGCTGTTTCCTCGCGCGTGTGAGAGCGGAGCGGCAGAGACGCGAAAAGACGCATACAAGGGAAGGCATAATCACTGCCCTTGTATGCGTCTCGCTATGTCCGCGCGCTACTGTGCGGCCTTGCCGTCGGCGACCTCCGCGGCGAACACCTTGCGGTACTTCGCGGCGGAGCTGCGCGAGATCCCGGCCGCGCGCTGGAACTGGCCCACGCTCATATCAGGACGCCACGCGGCGCGGGCCTTCGCCTCGACAGTGGCCGTACGTACCCGTCGGGTGTACGTACCCCCTGCGCTGGCCTGTGCCGCGACGCGGCGCGACTCTGGCGGCGTGGCGAGGCGGATCACCGGTGCGGCCTTCGCGCGCCGGGTGCGTACCGGTGCGGCGACTGGCGTGCCTCCGCCCGTCGGCGGCCGTGTGGGTGGCTCGCCTTGCGCCTGTACGTCGCGCTGTGCGGCCTCTGGCGCGATAGGTGGCGTATCACTCGCCGCAATGGCTGGCGCTGACTGCGTGGCCTCTGGCAACGCCGTAGGATGGCCAGCAGATGGCCCCTCCAGCACAGGCGGTATGTTTGCCCCTGCCGGCTCTGCGGTGACGGCGATCAAGCGGGCCAGCCGGGTGCGCTCGCCTTCCGGTGCGACGGCGGAGGCATCGTAGAGGCGCACCTTGCGCTCCAGCGTGGCGCCGGCGTCATGGGCGATCGCTACCACGTCGCGGAGCACCGCGGCGCCGCTGGCGAGCTCGACTTGTGCCAGAATGTCGCGCGGGCCAACGGGTAGCGGCTGGGCCAGCGCGAGATAGACCGATAGCACCGGCGCCGACAGCGACCGCGCCAGGATGATGCACCATGCTGCGGCGCTATGCGGCTTGTCATAGGTGACAGACATCAGCGCATAGGTGGACGCCTCGACTAGCGCCACGCCGCACATAATGCCGACATGTACCCAGCGCTCCGACCAGAGCGCCCGGCGAGCGCGGAGCACGCGGAGCGTAGACGCGGCTAGCAACATACCGGTATCCAGGCACAAGACGAGCAAGCCGGATACGCCGACGCTGATAGCTTGCGGCACGTCCACCGCGCCGCCAGACTGCCAGCCGCGCACGATCGCCGCCACGGCGTCGCCAGACAGCGTGACGAGCGAGCCGGCGCTAAACAGGACGATCATCGCGAAGGCGCACGCATGGGCCAGCCGTGACATGCCGGACCCCTGCCGGGCAATGTCGGCGAGCTGCGCATCTACGGCGTCGCGCTCGCCAAACCAGCGGACGCGCCAGCGGTGAAGCGTGCCGGGTGAGCCGGCGCGCGGGCCGGCCTGGGTGTTAGACTGCACGTAGCACCTCTTAGGGGGTGTAGAGCGCACCGCGGTAGCTTTCCAGGGCACATGCGGTGCGCTCGCCTCATTCCAGGGAACGCGCTACAAGGACGCACGACGGGAACGCGCTACAGGGACATGGAAAGGGACATGGAAGCGGAAGCGGCGTCCTTGCCGCGCTGGCGCGTCCTTACTTGAAGATCCCCACCGGTGCATTCGAGCGGTAGAGCGGCGCCGTTTCCCGGCT
This sequence comes from Ktedonobacterales bacterium, assembly GCA_015478575.1. Taxonomy (GTDB): domain Bacteria; phylum Chloroflexota; class Ktedonobacteria; order Ktedonobacterales; family JADMIN01; genus JADMIN01. The sequence continues at coordinate 2,738 of JADMIN010000231.1, forward strand.
CCAGCGCAGCGCCGGCGAGGCAGTGGTCGCGGCCTTCGCCGATGCCTTTAGCGCAGCCTCGATGGCTGCGCGAGTGGCGGCCCGATGGGCGCATATGCGGCCGTGCTGGCTGGCGTAGCAATCGCAGACGAGCTGCCCGGCCTCAACGGTCACGAGGTGGTAGACGGGATAGCCGGCCTTCGCGCTGGCGGAGCGGTTCAGGACGGCCCAAACGGCGCGGCCGTCGTGCGTCGTGCCCTTGTGAGCGGTCAGGGCATCGCGGGCGGCGATCTGGGCGGCCCGCTCGAGCTGTGCGGTTTGCTGTTGCGTCATGTCTAGGTAACTCCCTCGACTACTGGCGGCCCGGTACCAGCGGGCCATGTGACTTAACCTGTACCTATTGTAACCTGTCGTGCGGTACCTGTCAATACTCAATATTGCATTATTGTGACCTATCTGGTAAACTGAATAGCAGAGGCGCGAAGACTAACGCGGCGAAGTGAGGCATATATGGCAGCGAAAAGAGGCGAAACAATGACGGTTACAGAGGCGCAGCACGCGCTAGGCGTCAGTAAGGCGAAGATAGCGCGGCTGATTGCAGAGGGCACGCTTCACGCGGAGCCAGATCCGCTTGACAAGCGTTTCAAGCTGGTATCACGCGCGGAGGTGGAAGCACTGAAAGCGCGATCGCAGCGAGTAGAGGGCGGAGCGGAGCACTAGCCATGCTCGATGATACGGCCCTGACGTTCTACCCATACCTAGCCGGGCCTGCGACCTGGACATGCGTACCAGGCACGCGCGAAGAACCGATAGCGCCGGATACCTGGCTATGGGCGCCGCACCCGTTGCCGTCCATTGACGCGACGCTCAATGACCTGAACCGCATCATTGAGGCTGGCTGGCAGCATGTCGCCGACGTGGGAGAGATCCACAAGCATACCGAGCTGCTGTACTTGTCAGGGCAGCTCGGGCATACCCGCACGGTGCATATCGCCGGTACCAGTAACCATCAGCTCAGTAACCATCAGGTATGGGCATCGGCGAGCGACCTGGAGCACGTCAAGCGCGTGCCTGTTGCGCTGGCCTTCACTGTGCCGGCCGACCTGGCGGCCCACGTCACGACTAGCGTCGTCGGCGTGCAAACCCTCTCAGTTATCGAAGCATTGCCGCCTCCGCAACTCGGCGAGGTGGCAATGGTCGCCACGGAGTTAGAAGACCTCAAGGGCTATCGGCGCTACACGATAGACCAGCTCAGCGAAGTCGCACAGGCATTGCAGCGCACCCTAGCGGACGCGCTCCGCACCCTCGCCGGCGGCGATATGGGATGGGTACCCGTTAGCGGAAACCTCGTTACGATCGCCCAGGGCAATTACCAGCGCGCGAAGACGCACCTACAGAGCTTGATTCTGGGCACGCGCGACAAAGCCACGCGGGAACACCTCCGCAACGAAATTACGCGGCTCGATGCTGCACACGCACGCTATCAAGCCATACAGGCGGCCCGCCACGGGGTAAGCCGGGAAACGTGGCTAGAAATGTGGGAGGCCATACGACAGGTGGCACAACTACTTGCCGCGGGGTACTGGGCGGCTTATCAGGCGGCCTATCAGCCGGCGGCGCCTGACGCCGTAGCAGACGAGAACGAGAACGACGCCGCACCACAGGCGGAGGCAGAGGCGGAGCGGCGCCAGCGCGCGCCGCGCGCGCCACGTGCGGCCCTGGTTGTCAAAGATCCGCTAGCGGTGCATGTCCCCTCACACATCTTCGCCCAAGGCATCATGCGCAGTCTGCTCGATGGCAACGACTACACGCGCTACCCAGACCGCGGCATAGCCGAGTACCGCGGCACCCTCGCCAAGCGCAAAGGGGAGATTACGATTACCCTGGAACCTGGCGACGGCGAAGGCTGGGACCACGTATTTAACTCGCTGAACATGCTAGGCGACGAAGTAGTAGACACGTTCGTTGCGCATCTGGCGCTCGCCATTGATACCCACGGCGTTGAGAACATCACCGCGCCTATGTGGGTGAACACAGACGATATCCTGCGCATCTGCCAGCGCAAGCAATCGAATCGGGCCTATACGCCAGAGCAACGCGCGGCCGTGGTAGAGCATCAGAGGATCATCGCGCGGGCCCATGTGCGGGCAATCTGGCCCAGCGGCCGCAAGGGGCGCGAGTACCGCATAGATAGCGCGATCTGGGATGTGTTCGGACAGGCTGTCGGCGAGTACAAGACGATCACTGGTGAACCGGTCTGGGAGCGGCGCCAGGTAAAGATCGGCGAGTGGGCAAAGCTCCTACCGCCACTCAGCAAAGAAACGGCTATCATGCTGCGCAAGGTGCTGGAATATCACAGCCAGCGCGAGCGCTACGCTAAGCGGCTCGGGTTCTACCTCACCCTGCAATTCCGCGTGAATGCGAGCAAGGGCGGCACGGTAGAGCGCACTATGGGTGTACTGCTTGAACAGGCGGGCATCAAGCCGGACCTAAAGCACCCAGGCGAGACGCGCAAAGCCATCGAGGGTGCGCTAGCGCGCCTTCAGGCGGATAACGTCATAGGCGATTACCGGCTGATCGTAGACAGCACACCCAAAGGGCAAGAGGCACGCGAGCAGATAGAGCAACGCGGCCGCGGCTGGTGGGAACTGTACGCGGG
>JADMIN010000232.1 GCA_015478575.1 Ktedonobacterales bacterium
CTGATAAGCTTCTTGGGAGCGCTGTTGCCGGGCGGCGAGTGCCTCGCGCGCGATGTGGGCGACATCCACAAGGACCGGTTCGAGTTTGAGCGCGCCAGTATTGAGTTGGGACATCTCCAAAAGGTTTTCGATGATGGTATCGAGGCGGTTGCTGGCCTCGTCAATCGCCGCCAGAAATTCGCGCCGCTCCGCCCGCGGTAAGCGCTGCTCGTGGCGCAGGAGCGTCGCGGCGTAGCCCTTGATCGCCGCAAGTGGCGTGCGCAACTCGTGACTCACCGTGCCGAGCAACTCCGCTTTGAGGCGGTCTGCCTCTCGCAACGCCTCCGCCTGGGTCTGGGCTTCTCGAAGGTGTTCTTGGTCGGTCACGTCCTTAAGAATCTCGACCACCCGATCAACCGTGCCATTGTGCGCGAACACCGGAAAGGTCCACGTCTCAAAGAGGTGGCGCGTGAGCGCCCCGCCAGCACCTGTGGGAAACCATCGCTTGTGCCGCGCAAACGCGGGCCGATGCGTTTCAACGCTGCGAGGCAACGGGCACCCCAGGCAAGGGTTGGGAGCCGCCCCTCCAGAAGCGCATGCATCGCAGGCGTGGAGAGGTCTGTCACCGAGAAGCCGGGCGTAGGAGGCGTAGGCGGTGTAGGCGGCGTTGGCGTACAGCACACGAGAGGCGGGCGTCATCACGCGGATGGGATCAGACACGGCATCCAAGGTGCGCACCCAGTCCGCACAGGTCTGCTCTGCTTGCTGAAGCTGTGCCATGGCTTGCGCCTTAGCGGCCTCTAATATGCGGCTCCGTTCGGCCAGCGACAGACTTGTGATGACCGCTCCCGCGCCATCGGCGATGAGCGGGAGCACCGCCTGGGCATGCGCGACGACCTGCGCCATGCTGGGTATCCGCGGGCCAGGATCCCAACCGAGCAGAAGAAGGGCTTGGTGTGGCAAGTCCGCGTGGTGTGTGATCTTCTCCGCTTGATTCGCCAGGCGAGCGCATTCTATCTCGGTGAGCGCAATGGCACCCCCCAGCAAGGGAAACGCGAGCCAATGTACTGATTCATCGGCGATCCACGCTCTCGTCGTGGTGCTTCCCCATGTCTCCGCGGATGGAGGTAGGCTGGCAAGCGTCGCCTTGACAGCTGCCTCATTCATCCGCCATAAGGCGAGTGAGCGCGGGCAGGTGAGGTACGCCTCAGCCGGTGGGGCAGCCGCGGTCGGTGGCGACACAAACACTAGGGCGCCACGGGATGCGGCACACAGACCCGTGAGCAGTCGCAGAAGTTGGCGGGCAGCCATATGGGGCGTCACGGATGCTGACGCGATATGCCATGCCAGCCGCGCCAGCGAAGACATGGTGGTGAGCGCCTCGTTCTCGAACTGATGTACCCTCCGCACGGTCGTTTCTCCTGGCGAGTGTTGGCCTCCCCGGTGGCTTCGCCTGTCCGTTGCGCGCTGTCCGTTGCGCGCTGTCCGTTGCGCGCTGTCCGTTGCGCGAGGAGTGGCCCGTAGGCGCGTCGCGCTCAGATAGTCCATCATGCGGTCGAAGATCTCACATTCGTCTCACAGATACGAGCGACATATCACCATGCTGTCACAGGAGCGCGCCACGCCGAATCCTTGCCGAAACTAGCGCCACCGAGCGTGGAGACGCCGGCCAGGGCGATGGGAACCACCATTCTCCCCACGCCTCTGCCCCCATACCCAGAAGACACAAGCGCTGTGACATGGCTGTGAGATAACCATACGTAGCAGTGAGACTGGTGTGAGATCACAGACCCATACTGTGCGCGGCTGGAACGGCACAGGCACATACGCCTGACACGGGTGCCTCGGATGAGATGCGCACCTTGGCCATGTTTCCGGTGGCCATGTTTTCCGGCGAATGGCAGTTGTGCGGAGAGAAGCGAAAGGGGAGACGACGATGCTCTGGTTAAAAGCATGTCCGCGATGCCATGGTGATGTGGTGCTTGAGCGGGATTCGAGAACAATCTATCTGGAGTGCGTACAGTGCGGCCACATTCTCTCAGCCGCGCAAGAACGGGCGCTTGGAGTACACACAAGCGCGCACTACCTGACGCATCTCTCTCCTACTAGCCACAGCCAGATGGCCGGGACATTGGGGACGGCTTCTTCGGATACGCGGTATGCCTCCACGGGACCGTGAGCCAATCGCACGATGCGCCGCGCGGTAGATGCGCGCAGTGCGGCTGAACTGGTCATCGTTCCTCTCAACTTGGCACCTGTGGCGAAACCGCCGCGCGATCGCCGCGAGATTGTCACAGGCGTGGAAGCGAAGATGGCTAAACCGAAAAGTGAGAATGAACCACCATGTCACAGAAACACCTGCCGCATACACAACGGAACAAACGCAACGCACGCAATCGGCCATCGCGAGCCGCGAGGGCAACGCTTGTGACGCCCGCTATGAACTCAACCAAGGCTCATGTGATCACTGACAAGGCGACTGTTGCCGAGCATGCGGCGCACCCGCCCGTGCGTCCGCGCTGGCGGGAAGATTGGCAACGCGCGCTGCTAGGCAAGGTAGGCGCATCTACCTGGAGGCAGCGCCTGACTTCGCCATTTAGCATCCTGGCTGTGGCGGTGCTGCTCATCGTGGCACTTGCTGGTTACGGTATTGGGGCGGCGGTGGCAGGTGGTGATGGCTCTACCTCCCCCTCGGGAGCACCAGGCACATCAATGGGAAATGGAACCAGCGCGGCGCCCATCAATGTGCCGAACGCGACCCAAAGATACGGGAATCAGCTCGCCCAGTACAGAACTGAAGCCGACGGCGCCAAGCAGTTCACTTTCACGGCGCGACAAGTGATGTGGGAGCCAGTGAAGGGTCAGCGTGTGCTGGCTTGGACGCTGGATGGCACGGTTCCTGGTCCGATGATCCGTATCACCGCGGGCGACCATGTCCGCATTACGATCATCAATCAACTGCCTGAGGCTACAGCCATCCACTGGCACGGCCTTCAGGTGCCGACTGATGTAGATGGTGTGCCACCGCTGGGTATGAAACCGATTGCCAAGGGCCAACGCTACACCTATGACTTCACCATTCGCGATGAGGATGCTGGGACACACTGGTATCACAGCCATTACGATGACCAGACACAGGTGGGCGGCGGCCTCTATGGTGCCTTTATCGTCGCTCCACGGCCCGGCACGGCGCAAGCGCGGGCAGCGATCTCGGCCGATGTCGAGTACACCGAGTTTGTGGGTATGCTCAACGGTTACTACATCATCAACGGCAAGAGCTTCCCTGATACGCAACCGCTCCGTGTCAAGCAAGGGCAGAATGTGCGCATGCGGCTGATCGGCGCGGATGTAGATATGATCCATCCGATGCACTTGCATGGGCAGACGTTCACTATCGTCGCGGAGGATGGCCACGCCCTCCCGCAGCCCATACAGAAAGACACCGTCCAGCTCGCGCCAGGCGAGACCTACGACTTGACCTTCAACGCCTGGGCCTCGCCCGGCAGTGTGTATCCCTTCCACTGTCACATCCTGTCGCACCTGAGCAATCCCGGGCAATCTCAAGGTGAGATGGGCGGCCTGATTGCGCTCGTGCGGTACGACAAATAGAGATCACCGTGTCCCTGGCCTCGCGCGGCATCCTCCTATGAACCGCGAGGGGGATGCCGCGTTATGCGGTGCGGCCACGAGCGAACCGTCCGCATCGTATGTGCCGGGGGTGCCCGGCCTCCGCCCGCCATCCTCTTGATGCGATGGGGCATCAGCTATCCAACAGGTGTACCTCATACGCGCCTCAGCCCGTGCGCCATACTCAGGCCTAGCGGGGGGATAGAAGGGGGAAACGGTGTCTCTTCACTGAGCGCATACGAAGATGCGTGGCCTGCGAGAACCCGATGGGTCGCGTACGAAGAGGTACGAGACCCATCCATAGAGGCCATCTGGCTTGGAGGAAAGAGATGGGTACACGGATCGTCGCGCGGCCTCATTCCGCTAGATTCGCCAAAGCTGACGAGCAGGCGCCTGAGGCCAATGGACTGTTGGCACGTCCGTTCCGGGCTATCATCTTCGACTGGGATGGTACGGCGGTTGCCAACCGCACGGAAGGAACCATCGTGCTCGCGCAGCTGGCTGAGCGACTTCTCGACATGGGGGTCTGGTTGGCCATTGTGACGGGCACCAACTTCGGCAACATTGATCGTCAGTTTTGCCAGCACCTCGCGCCCACAAAGCGGCGACACCTGCTCGTCTGCGCCAATCGTGGCTCAGAGGTCTATGGCTTCGACCAGGCAGGCCAGACAGTGCGCCGCTGGCTGCGTGTCGCCACTCCCCAAGAGGAGTGGAATCTGACGGCGATAGCGGAAGACGCGCGTGCCCAGCTCGTCGCCCAAACGGGCCTGGATATCGGCATCGTGTATGATCGTCTCAATCGTCGCAAGATTGATCTCATTCCCGTGGCTGAATGGGCTGACCCGCCCAAAGCGCACATCAGTGCGCTGCTGGCGGCGGTGAACCAGCGCTTACAAGGTGCCGGACTGAACGGTGGGTTAGACGCGGCCATCCGTTTGACCACACGACTCGCCCGTGAGCGTGGCGTGGCGGTGCGCATTACGAGCGATGTCAAGCACATTGAAGTAGGCCTCACCGACAAGAGCGATTCGCTGGCCTGGCTCATGCGCGAGTTGCTACGGCCGGAAGGTATTCCCTGGGATGCGGTGCTCATCGCCGGCGATGAGTTTGGGCCGGTTGCTGGTTTCCCCGGTAGCGATGATCGTTTGCGGGCCGAGGGCACGCAGGCACGTGTTGTCTCCGTGGGTGCTGAGCCAAATGGTGTACCGAAGGGTGTGCTGCACCTGGGCGGTGGTCCCCAGCGGTTCCGCACCCTCCTTGCCGAGCAGATCACCCTGCACGCGTGGCACACGCCGCCGGTGAAACCCGAGCGGGGATATGCTGCGTTGCCTACCCACTCGGTGGTGGCGCAGACGCTCATGGCGCCGCGCGCGCGCGATTGGACGCTGGTGGCACAAGACTACGTGCCCGCTCTCGAACGCGATGTCGAGGCGCGTTTGACGGTGAGCAATGGGGCCATCGGCACGCGCGGCTCGCTGGAGGTGCCAACACGCGCATCGCGGCCACGCACGATGGTCGCTGGCCTCTTTGGTCGCCGTGAGAGTCAATCGCTCGTGCCAGCGTTGCTCTCCGGACCCGACTGGCTCCGTCTGCGCTTGTGGGTGGGCGGCGAGCCGGTCACGCTGGAGTCGGGCGACATCCTGGCATATGTTAGGACCCTCGATCTCCAGCGCGGCCTCGTGGTGAGTGAATGGCGCCATCGCACACCGGCAGGCCATGAGATTCTGGTTCGCACGGTCCGCTGCGCCTCGCTCGCCACCCGCGCGC
>JADMIN010000984.1 GCA_015478575.1 Ktedonobacterales bacterium
CGATGTAGTAGTCCAGCGGCTCCGCCATGCCGGCGCGGGCCAGCGGCCCAAAGTGCTCCAGGGGAAGCTCCGCGTAACCGGCCACCGGCAGGCCATCCAGCTCGCGCACCAGGCGTGTGAACGCCGCTACCACTGCCGCGGGGTCGCCGCGGTAGCGCCGCGCCAGTTGGTCGAACCCCGTCTGAAGGTTCCACGCCGCCTGGAGTCCCAGCTCCAACACGCCGCCACGCGAGAGAACGCCGTCATCCGGCTCGTTCCACGCGATCATCGGTGCCATCGCGCGCAGCGCCGCCGCCCGCCCCTTGGCCGCCGCCCACTGGGTGAAGCCAAAATACGACGCGCCATACATCCCGACCACGCCGTTGGCACCTGGCAACGCCGCCGCCCACGCCACCGTGTCCGCGCCGTCGTCCGTCTCGTTGGCCAGCGGCAGCCACTCCCCTCCGGAGGTGAACGTGCCGCGCACGTCCTGCACCGCGACGATGTAGCCGCGCCGCGCCGCCTGGAGCGGGTCAATCACGTTGCTGCCCAGCGGCAGATCTTTGCCGTAGGGCAGGCGCGTCAGCAGGACAGGATAGCTGCCCGCTCCCCCATCATCCGGCCGGTAGACGTTCGCTCGCAGGATCGTCCCGTCGCGCATCGTCGCCGGCACGTTGAACTCGACGCGAACGCCGTGGGGAGTCTGAGCAAGCATGTGATCCTCCTGCGCCGCCACCGCGCGCGTCAAGTGCTCGGCGGTATGCTCGGTACGTGCGCCTCCGGCCGCGCCCCTGGGCACCCCTCTCCATAGGGATGAAGAGGGGGTCAGGGGGTGAGGTGTGGCATTGTCGGCCTACACACCCCACTGTGGACTGGCCACTAGCTGATCTGGCTGTCCAGACTGGTGAGGACACGATTCAGCACGCCGTCAATGATCGGCTTCATGGCGAAGTTGTCCGCTACCGCAGCAGCGCCGCTGAGCTGCGCGTTGGCCGCGTAGCGCACCAGTGTCCCCGCGCCGTCCGGCGCCAGATCGAGCGTCACCGTCCCGGCGGCGGACGCGCGATTGATCGCGATCTTGAGATGGTTGGGCGGCGTGTGCTCCACGACTTGCGCCTGCACCGCGACGGTGCCCAGGTT
>JADMIN010000985.1 GCA_015478575.1 Ktedonobacterales bacterium
GCTTATGAGCGCCTCTTACTCGATGCCATGCTGGGCGATCCCACGCTCTTCACGCGCGTGGACGAGACCGAGTTGGCATGGAAGTTGGTAGATACCATCGTGGCGGCATGGGACAAAAATCGGACCCCCATAGCCCAGTACGAGCCTGGCACGTGGGGATCGAAAGAGGCGGACAATCTGATCGAGCGTGACGGCCGAACGTGGAGGCGGCTATGATGCAAGCGATATCGCTCACCTCGCGCATGCACCCGGTTGCGGTCGAAGCCATCGAGACCGAGTTGGATGCCCAATGGCGGGTCGCCAACGCAAGTGCGCTCGCCTCCAATAGCCATCCTGGCTCGCGCAATAGCGTGCTCACGCTGGTCGTCTATACCTATAGTCACGCCCAGGCCGCGCGGATCTTCAGTACGGTGGAGATGCTGACGGGGGCGCATCCCTCGCGAGCGATCATCCTGGCGGCCGAGCCAGGCGCGGGCGAGACACCCATCGAGGCCTTCATCGCGACGTATCAGCATGAGATGGCCGAGATGGGCGCGATGTCGAGCTACGGCGAGGAAATCCTGATGGTGGCCCGCGATGGCGCGGCGCGCCATCTGCCTGGCGCCGTCCTGCCGCTCATCGTCTCCGGCTTACCCTCCTACCTCTGGTGGACGGACGAGCCACCCTGGAAGACCGAGCAATTCGAAGCCCTGGTAGATGGCTGTGATCGCCTGGTCGTGGATTCCTCGGAGATGCCGCATCCAGAGCGCAGCCTGGTCGCGCTCGACGACCTGATGCACCGCAAGAAGACCAGTTGCGCCATTAGCGACTTCAACTGGACGCGCCAGGCACCGTGGCGTGAGTTGATCGCGCAGTTCTTTGACGCGCCATCGCAGCGCCCTTTCCTCTATGGCATAGATCACATCACCATCGAGTTCGCCGCTGGCGCGGAGGACATGGCGGCGAACACGGCATCGGCCTATCTCCTCGCTGGCTGGCTTGGGTCGCGGCTCAATTGGCGCATCCAAGGGGGCCAGTATGCCCAGGGCGCTGACGCCAGCCGTCAACATACGCTTTCCGACAGCTCCGGGCGCACTATCGTGCTCGAGATGAATCCACGCTTCGGTACCGCCCTCAAG
>JADMIN010000986.1 GCA_015478575.1 Ktedonobacterales bacterium
CGGCTACGGTGGTGGCGGCTACGGTGGTGGCGGCTACGGTGGTGGCGGCTACGGCGGTGGCAATGGTGGCGGTGGCGGTGGATACAGCGATCGTCCGCGCCGCTCCAATTCTGGCTACGGTGACGATTCAGGCGGCTATGGCGCGTCCGGCCACGACCGCTGGTAAACGACCGCTGGTAAACGACCGCTGGTAGTCGTACCGTCGCGCGCGATGGTGTCCGGCTGAAATAGCCGCTGGGGGCCAGAGTTTCGGTGAAGCTCTGGCCCTGCTTATTGGCCTGAGTGGCTCGCCACCGTGCTCTCTGGCTGTTCGCCGCTCGTCTCCACGTCCACACCGACGACCCGCCGCCCGTCCACACGCACGTGCCCTGCGAGCACCCGCGCGATGGCCCATGGCAACAGCCGATGCTCTTGGGCGAGGATGCGCTTCGCGAGCGCGTCCACGGTGTCGTCGTCGCGCACGGGAACGGCGGCCTGCGCGAGAATGGGGCCGGCGTCAACCGCTTCTGTCACGAAATGCACCGTGCAACCGCTGATCTTGACGCCAGCCGCCAATGCCTCCGCCTGTGGACGCGGCGCCATGCCTCCCGCGAAAGCGGGCAGCAGCGAGGGATGGACGTTGAGGATGCGCCACTGGAAGGCTCGCACCACGCCGGCATCGAGGATTGGTTTGTAGCCCGCGAGCACCACTAGCTCGCAGCCCGCCGCGCGTAGCGCCGCCACGAGAGCGACCCCGGCCTCCGCCCGTGTCGCATAGGCTTTCGGCACGATCACCCGCGTCGCCACGCCACGCCGGATGGCACGCTCCAGCGCGGGCGCGTCGGGTCGGCTGGAGATCACCAGGCCCACCCGCGCGCGCAACTCGCCACGCGCGATCGCGGCAAAGATCGCCTCTAAGTTGCTGCCCTGGCCTGAGACCAGCACGCCAATCACGGGCGCGTCTTCGCGCGCGGGCAAAGCCGCCTCATCCGCCGCGCTCATGCGCTATTCCTCCACGCTCACGGTCGCGGCATCCGCCGCTCGCGCCTCCACCACACCGACCGGGCACGCCCCAGCGCTGGCCGCCAGTTCCAGCACGGCGGCCAGATCGGCGGCACGGCAGAAGACGACGTAGCCT
>JADMIN010000987.1 GCA_015478575.1 Ktedonobacterales bacterium
CTGAGGACCTCCGAGGCCGCCGTCTAGATGGCACCACGCCCACCAGGCTCTCGGTCATGTGGCGGGTGGAGGCCGCGCCGCTAATTGGCGGTAGGGCACAGTCCAATGCCGCGCCCTACTGGCCGGTGCTCGTCGTGCCACCGACCATTGACGCGGCGGACGGCCGTTAGCATGCCAAGGGCGATGCTACGCCTGGAGTTCATCGGCGAGAACTACGCCGCCGCCGATGAACTCTCACAGCGCAAGCTTGCGGCGCAAGGCGTTGACAAGCGGACGCGCGATATGCTCAGCATGGGCGTTGCGCGTCCCTGGGTGGCACGTCTGACGGGCATAGACGCACGCTTCGGCTTTGCTCGTGAGTTCCAGCACGGCCAGAAGGACTATTCACAGGCCAATGGCGTCGGCTCGCGCGGCGTGTATCTCTGCTACGCGCTGACAGATGGCGTGTATGAGGTCCATGATCGCGTGACCTGGCAGCGGTCGCGGCGCTATTTTGTGCGCGTCGCAGGGAGCACGGTGACAGAGATTGATCGAGAGGAGGTCGCGCGGTGCCTAAACTCGGAGTCAGCGTCCTAGACGCCGCACGCACGCGCATCGGGTGGGCGTTTGAGACCTTCCCGCGTCTGTATGTCTCATTCAGCGGCGGCAAAGACTCCACGGTGATGCTGCACCTCGTCATGCGGGAGGCCATCACGCGCGGTCGGCGCGTCGGGGTGCTGATCGTGGACCTGGAAGGTCAGTATCAGCTCACGATTGCGCACTTGCAAACGTGCGTAGGTATGTACCGCGAGCACATTGATCTGTATTGGGTCGCGTTGCCCTTGCATCTGCGCAACGCCGTCTCGGTCTATGAGCCGCATTGGCTGTGCTGGGAGCCGGGCCGCGAGCAGGACTGGATACGCCAGCCCCCGCCTGATGCCATCACCGACGAGGCGTACTTTCCCTTCTTCCGGCGCGGCATGGAGTTCGAGGAGTTCGTGCCCGCCTTCGGCCAATGGTACGGATGCGGCGAGTTGTGCGGCTGCTTCGTGGGCATCCGCGCCAATGAGAGCCTGAACCGCTGGCGCACCATCGCCGGGCATGGCAACAAGTTCGAGGGGCGCGGCTACACCAACT
>JADMIN010000233.1 GCA_015478575.1 Ktedonobacterales bacterium
GTGGTCCTCCATCTACAATCAGCCGACCGCTGAGTTCTACCATGTGACCACCGACACGCGGACGCCCTATCGCGTCTACGGCGCGCAGCAAGACAACAGCACCATCAGCGTGCCGAGCCGCTCGGCGCACGGGGCCATCCTGCCAGCGGACTACGCGGAGGTCGGCGGCGGCGAGAGCGGCTACATCGCCGTGCGCCCCGACGACCCCGACATCATCTACGCCGGGAGCTATCAGGGCTACATCAGCCGCTATGACCAACGGACCGGGCAGCGTCGCGATATCACCGTCTGGCCTGAGGCGATGATCGGCTGGCCCGCCCGTGAGGCCCGCTATCGCTTCCAGTGGACCTTCCCTCTCCTGCTCTCGCCCCACGATCCCAATATCCTCTATACCGCCGGGAATCGCGTCTTCCGCTCGACCGATGAGGGCGGTCGCTGGGAGGCGATCAGCCCAGATCTGACGCGCTCTGACGAGAGTCGGCTGGGAGATTCCGGTGGGCCGATCACGCTGGATAATTGTGGCACGGAGTACTATGCCACCATCTTCGCGCTGGCGGAATCGCCGCTGGTGCGTGGGCTGTTCTGGTCCGGCTCGGATGATGGCCTGGCGCATGTTTCACGCGATGGTGGCGAAAGCTGGCAGAACGTCACACCCGTCGAGCTGCCCGAATGGGCGCTCATCAGTTTCATCGAGCCATCACCCCACGATCCGGCGGTGGCCTACCTGGCGGCGACGCGCTACAAGCTGGATGATTTCACGCCCTATCTCTTCAAGACGGCGGATCACGGCCAGCACTGGATGGCGATCAGCGCGGGCCTCCCCTCTGATGTCTTCGCGCGCGTGATTCGCGAGGATCCCGCGCGGCGGGGGCTGCTCTACGCGGGGACAGAGGCGGGCCTCTTCGTCTCCTTTGATGATGGCGCGCACTGGCAATCGCTACGGCTCAACCTGCCGGTGGTGCCGATTCACGACCTCGTCATCAAAGGTTCGGACCTCATCGCGGCCACCCACGGGCGTTCGCTCTGGATTCTCGATGACCTGACCCCGCTGCACCAACTCACTGAAGAGGTGCGCGCCGCCGCCGCGCACCTCTTCGCGCCGCGGTTGGCGCTCCGGTTCGCGGGCGATGGCGGCTATGGCGCTCCGCCCGTCCCTGGCATGACGAACTACCAGCACGCTGGCGCCTGGGTGGTAGGATATCGTGAGGTGACGCGGCCCGACGGCGAGAAGGAGCGCGACTATCTGGACGCGGGACGTAACCCCCATGACGGTGTCTATCTCACCTATTACCTGCGTGAGCAGCCCGCTGGTGATATCACGCTGACCTTCCTCGACGCGGCGGGCCACGAGATTCAGACCTTCTCCAGCGCGGAGCGCAAGCAGGAGATCGCTATCGCGGGCGACCTGCGCTCCACAACGGAAGAGCCGAAGCGCGAGAAGCCAGAGGCGCGGCTGCCAAAGGCCGTTGGCCTGAACCGCTTTTGCTGGGACATGCGCTATCCAGCGGGCCGGCCCGTCAACGGCTATGTGACCACCAGTGGCGTGGTCGCCGGTCCCCTCGCGCTTCCGGGCCGGTATCAGGCCCGGCTGACCGTTGGCGAGGAAACCGTCACGCAGCCGTTCGAGATCGCCCTCGATCCGCGCGTCGCCACCCCGCATGCCGACCTAGAGGCGCAGTTCGCGCTGCTGCTCGCTATCCGCGACATGCTCTCGCAGGTCCACGAGGCCGCCGACAGCATCCAGAACATCCGCTATCAGCTCGAGGAGTGGGAACGCCGCGCCGAAGGGCAATCCGGCCGCGAGGAGCTGGCCAACAACTGTGCCGCGCTCAAGGAACGGCTCAGTGGCATCGAGGAGGAACTGATCGCCACACGGGCGCGGGAGGATGATGATACGCTCCGCTTCCCTGTCAAGCTCAACTTCAAGCTGGCCGCGCTCTTCGATGTGGTGGCGAGCGCGGAGAGCGCGCCCACCCAGCAGGCGCGCGCGGTATTCGCCGAGCTTGCGGCGCGTGTGGAGGCGCGACTGGCACAGGTGCGGCGGGTTTTTGAGGAGGACGTGGCCGCGTTCAACGCCCTCGTCCGCGAGAGTGGCGTCCCGGCGCTCGCGCCGGGTGTGCGGCAGGCACCGTCGCGCGCGCCGAGCTTCGCTGGCTAGGCGACGCACGTGACGATGGCCGAGGCACACAACCGCCCAGGCTCGTGAGGGACCTGGGCGGTGCCATGCCATACTCGGCGGCTGCCGAGCGCTTAGATGTGGCGCTTAGTTACCGTCTAGTTGCGTCCGTTGAGGCCGCCGAAGATGCGCAGCAGGCTCAGGAAGAGGTTGATGAAATCCAGGAAGAGGCGGAAGGCGCCCACCAAGGCAATGCGCGCCGCCGCCTGGCTATCCCCCGTCCGCGCGATGGAGGCGGCATTCTTGCTGATCCACTGCGTGTCATAGGCGATCAGGCCAGAGAAGATGACGACGCTGGCATAGGTGACCAGCCAATAGATGGCGGGGCTACGCAGGAACAGGTTGACCACGCTGGCGATGATGATGCCGAGCAGCGCCATGAAGAGGATGCTCCCAAGCTTCGAAAGATCGAGCTTGGTGGTGTAGCCCACGATGGACATGATGCCAAACATGGCGGCGGTCGTCACGAAAGCGGAGACGATGGTCCCCGATTTATATTGCAGCCAGATCGTCGAGATCAGGAAGCCGAAGACCGCGGCGAAGAGCAGGTAGAGCACCGCGCCCACCGCTGGGCTGACGCGCCTGACGACGGGATAGAAGGTGAACCCCAACGCGAGATAGGCGACCAGCGCGATGATCGAGACGATGGGGTTAAAGAGGATCAGTGACGACGCGGTTGCCTCGCCGGTGGCGATGGCGTTGCTGGCGACCTGGCCGAGCGCGAAGGAGACGCCAAAGCCCACGGCCAAGCCAAGTGTCAGCCACAGGTAGACCTGACGCATAATGGCGCGCATGTCCAGGCCGGTCGAGTAGGGGACTGCCCTGGCGTCGGAATAGTAATCGTAACTCATCGCTTCCCCCTCATGAAATAGGCAGCTTAGACAGGTGCCCCACCGCTCTATGGCGTACAGGCGCCGTAGTGGCGTGCCCGTTCGGGATGACACCGTAAGCGATTATATCACCGCGCGCGGACCCTTAGCCCAGCCGCGTGCGCCACGCCGCGATATCGCGCGCGTGCTCGTCGTCATGCTCGGTCAGCCACCAGAGTCGCGCCGTTTCGTCCCAGCCCGCCGGGCCGAGCGGCACGTGGTCCTCTGGCCACCGCTCCAACGCCGCGAGGAGCGCCGTGCGCGACGCCGCCAGCTCGCTGAGCACGTCAGCGAGTGGGGCGCTCCGTCGCTCGTCCGCGCGTGCGATGTTCCACGCATCCACCCCCTCCATGATGAAGGCGTCGCCGACGCGCTCGCCACGTGCCGCGCGCTGGATGCCCTCCAACGTGATGGTATCCCACGCCGTGATATGCGCCACGATATCTCTGGTCGTCCACTCGCCAGCCACGATCTCCCGCGCGAGTTGGTCCTCGGTGAGTCCAGCTATCGCCGTTTCGAGCGCTTGGCGCGCGGTGCGCATCCGTCCGAGAAAATCCGCCTTGCTCATAGTTGCCGCCTCTCTCCCTCGTTTGAGTGGACTGCTTCTCCAGTGCCGTCATTATGCCCGATTGCGTCCTCGCCCGCAAGCGCGGCGGGCGCCTCCGCTCACGCCCCGCCCTCTCTACGCTTCGCGATCCCATTCCGACCGTGCGCGACACCCTCTCGCGCGGCACGCTATTGCGCGACGAGACCGCCGTCTACGGACATGTTGAGGCCGGTGACAAAGGAGGCGGCGTCGGAGCAGAGCCAGACCACCGCGGCGGCCACCTCCTCCGGCGTGCCCAGTCGCCCGATGGGATGGAATCGCACGATGCCCGTTTCAAACTTCGGGTTATCCGCGCCCACCTGGCCCAGCATCGGCGTCTGAATCCAGCCGGGGCAGACGGCGTTCACGCGGATACGCTTGCGGGCGTATTCGACCGCGGCGGTCTTGGTGAGGCCGACGACGCCGTGCTTGCTGGCGGCATAGGCGGGGATGCCCTGCGCGCCGACCAGCCCCGCGGCGGAGGCCGTGTTGACGATGGCCCCGCCGCCCTGCGTCAGCATCTGGCGGATCTCCTCCCTCATGCAGAGGAAGACGCCTTTGAGGTTGACGGCGAGCACGCGGTCGAAGTTCTCCTCGGTACACTCAGCGGTGGCGCCCAGTCCACCACCGATACCCGCGTTGTTGAAGGCGCACTCGAGCCGCCCATAGGTCGCCACGGCCCGTGCGACCAGCGCCTCCACCTCCGCGGCGACGGTGACATCGCAGCGTACAAAGAGCGCCTCGCCGCCCGCACCCTGGATCGTGCGCACGGTCTCCTCGCCGCCCTCCGCCAGCACATCGGCGACGACCACCCGTGCCCCCGCGCGCGCGAACGCCAGCGCCGTCGCTCGCCCAATGCCTGAGCCACCCCCCGTTACCAGCGCGACCTTCGCCGCCAGTTCACCCACCATACCGCTCCCTCCTCTTCGGGCACGCGCCTCTGGAATGTAGTGCTCCGCAAGGCGCTGCTCCGCGCGGGAGCCTCCGCCTGACCCTCTTCCCTCCGCGCCTCGCGCCAAGAAGGGGCATCACCACTCCACCGGCAGCGCCAGCAGCCCACGGAAGACCACACTGGGCGCCCATGCCGGCGTTTCCGTCGCCAGCCGCAGATGTGGAAAGCGCGCGAGCAGCGCGGGGAAGGCGATCTCCGCCTCCACCCGGGCCAGCGGCGCGCCCAGGCAGTAATGGATGCCGTGGCCGAACGCGACATTGCGGTTCTCGGCGCGCGTGACATCGAGCCGGTCGGGATCAGGAAAGACCGCCGGATCGTGGTTGGCCGCGCCCAGCACCATGACGACCTCTTGCCCCTTGGGGATGCGCTGGCCGCTGATCTCCAGGTCTTCGGTCGCGGCGCGCGAGGTCATCTGCACGGGGCCATCATACCGCAGCAGCTCTAGCACCGCCGCGGGCACCTTGGTGGGATGGTCGCGCACAGCGGCGAGCTGATCGGGGTGTCGTAGCAGCGCCAGCAGGCCATTGCCAATGAGGTGCGTGGTGGTGCCGTGGCCAGCGGCGAGCAGCAGCACGAGGTTTGAGAGCACTTCCTCCTCACTGAGGGTGTCGCCGCGCTCCTCGGCGTCGAGGAAGGCACCCATGAGGTCGTCACGCGGCTGTGTCTTATGCTGCTCCAGAATGCCGCGCAGGTAGTTCATCAACTCCGAGACCCCTTGTAGCGCCTGGAGGATACTCTCGAAGGTCAGGTCGCCGCCGTCGAGGAC
>JADMIN010000988.1 GCA_015478575.1 Ktedonobacterales bacterium
AACCAGCAGCGTCAGGTGCAGAATGCCACCGCCCGCGTTGATACGCTTGGCGAATTGCGGCACGACGATGAAGTCCCGCTGGCAGTAGCCGAGTAGGTACGTATCATAGCGCGGCAGGAGTCGCACGACCGAAGGCAACGCAGGTAGCTGCTCTTCCAGCCACCGAGTGCGCTCCTTGAGCATCCAGGCAACGGTACCAGCAGCCTCTACGGCGAGCAAGTCGTCCGCGATGCGCTCCCACCCGATGCGTGATTCGCGGATTGGCATTTCCGACCACGCGGCAAAATCTGTCAATCCCGCCGGGCCATAGGCGGCGAGATAGCGGCGCGCCAGTTCGGCGAGCGCCACATCCCGCGACACCGCGCGCCTGCGATCAATCCAGTCGTCGAGAAGAACATAAGTCGGCTCGGCGTCTTGATCCGGCCCGAAGCAGATAAGCCCCTCAAGCGCGGCGCGCTGGATACGATGCGCGCGTGCCTGGCCAGGCAGATCAATACCGCGCGCGGCCAGTTGGTCAACGAATTCAGCCCGCGTCAACGGCCCGTGGGCGGCGAGCAGGGCGCGCATCGCACGGATGCCTCTGGCACATCTCTCTTCATCTAATCCGAGTGCCGCGCGCCGCCGCGCGTTCGCCGCGATGAAGATCGGGCCAAGGAGCGGTAGGAACTAAGCAAGGTCTTCAGTGGCGATGAGATGCAGCGTGCCGCGCATTCCCCAGGTACGAACGACTGAGCGCTCATGGACGCGAGCATGTTCGAGATCGGCGGCAACGAGGCCGACAGAGCGGGCGCACACCGCCAGGGCAGCCGCCGCCGGTTCCTGAGCCTGCACGCTGCAAAGCAGGCGGACAACCTGAGCGACATCGGCAGTCGCGCGGGGATCGAGCGATTGCGCGCGGAGATGCACCCGACGGACATGATCGCGGGAGATAGCCATCGCCACACTCATTCCTTCAATCCCCCTCTCCCGGTGCCGGAATGCGTGCCAAAAGAGAGGCGCCAGAGGTTCAACCGACGACCTCTGGCAGCACGACCCGCGTTCTGCCAATAAGCAGCACCGCGCCGATGAGAAGCATCAGCACCGCCGCAACGGCGCCATAGGCGACGCCCCAGCCC
>JADMIN010000234.1 GCA_015478575.1 Ktedonobacterales bacterium
CGATGGTATAGACTACAGCCACGAGCAGAAATGAGGTCGGATGTGAGATGGGGAGTGGCATCCACGGCGCCAACCCGGCGGCACCGACGATGGCGAGGGTCAGTGCCACGCCACTATAGCGCAGCCATAGATCGCCGAGCGAGCTGCCATGTTCATGGTGGCGGCGCGCGCGGATGCTGTGCGTGAGGTAGCGCCTGACTGGCCGCGTCCGCTCCAGGGGACGCGACTCACGCGCCTCACGCGCGGTGCTGGGCACCACAGCGGTGTGCCGCGCGCGCGCATCATGAGCATTCATAGATGACCTCCCTGCATCCGTGCGCGGAGAAGTGCCCGCGGGACACCACAAGCGTCCTCCGCTCCTCTCCTCCTGATCGGTGCGGGCGCTTCTTGCCGGACAGGCAGGTTATAGCACCAAGAGACGGCAACGTCAAAACAAACGGTCGCCGTCAGAACTCCGTTCGCTGCGCGCGGCGGCGGCAGCTACGACACCGATGGATGTGGATAGAAACTGGGTTTCAGTAGGTGAGACAAAAGTACTATGATCAGATCTCGCGAGGTCCTACGCACGCGCTGGCCGCGGCGTGAAGCCCTCACGATCGCCGGGCTGATCCTTGGCCTAGTGGCGTTCTATCTGGCGCCGGCACCGCTGCTGGCACTGCCTGGGCTGCTGCTTTTCGCCGCGCTGGCGTGGCGGCGGCTGGCGTGGGCGCTGTGCCTGCTGCCGCTGACCTTCCCTTTCTGGTATGTGCCGCGACCGTTCTTCGGCCACGCCGTCTTCCCCCTGAGCGAGAGCGCGCTGGGCGTGTGTCTCGTCATCGCGCTCGCCCACGCGCTGCGAAAGACCCCCCTCCTGGCCACTCTCCTATATGGGCAGAGGCTCCATGGGCAGAGGCGCCAGAAGACCGCACCCCCGGCCACGCCTCGCTCCGCCTCCCTCCCCGCGCCAGAGGCCGGGGGCGTGGGCGCCCGCTCCGCTTCCCTTCTCAGGCAAGGGGTCGAGCGCGGCGGCTGGGTGGTGGCATCTCTCGGGCCGTGGCTTGTGCTGGGGGCCGGGCTGCTCTTGCTGGGTGGGCTGCTCGGCGTGCTGGTCGCGCGGCGGCCACACGAGGCGCTCCGCGCCTTCCGCTGGGAGGTTGTCGAGCCGCTGGTCTATCTGGCGCTGGTGGCGGCGTACGTGCGCGGGCGCGAGGCTGCGCGGCTGCTGGCGTGGGCGTTCCTCGCCTCAGCGGTGCTGGTGGCGGCGTTGGCCTACGCGCAGGTACTCTGGCTACACGTGACGTTCACCCCGCTGGAGCAGGGCAGCCGCCTGGTGCGCTACGCCGCCGCGGGCCGCGCCACCGGCATCATCTATGGCAGCGGCAACAGCCTGGGCGCCTGGCTGGAGCGCGCGCTGCCCCTGGCGCTGGCGCTGGCGCTGGCCGCGCGTGGGCTGGGCAAACGCGAGCGGCTGGTGGCGCTCGGCTGCGCGCTCTTCTACCTGCCACCGCTGGTGTGGAGCGCGTCGCGCGGGGCGCAGGTCGGCGCGGCGGTCGCCTGTGCATTGGTGCTGGTGGCGTCGGTGGGGCTGGTGCGCCTCGCGGCGGCGCTGGCCGCGCTGGCGGTGGCGGTCGCGCTGGTGCTGCGCGCGACGCTGACGCGGGCCTTCCTCCAGGGGCACAACGGCACGGGTCAGGCACGCCTGCTGGTCTGGCTCGCGGCCCTCCACATGATTCGTGACCACCCGCTCCTCGGCATCGGGCCGGACCAGTTTCAATACTACTACAGTGCGCGCTATACTTCCCAGCCCTACTGGATCACGCGCATCAACGGGCGGCCCACCACGCTCGCGCTGGACCCCACGCTGGCGCATCCGCACAACCTGCCGCTGGATCTGTGGCTGAGTGTGGGGCTGGTCGGGCTGGCGGGCTTCGCGCTAGCGCTCGGCAATTTCTGGCTGCGCTGCGCGCGGCTCTGGCGGGCGGGCGCGGGGCGCGCGGGGCGCTGGCCAGCGGCACTGGCGCTGGGCGCCGGGGCGTCCGTCTTGGCGGGCGTCACACATGGGCTGGTGGATAGCGCCTACTTTGTGCCCGACCTCGCGCTGGCCTTCTGGTGGGCCGTGGCGCTGCTCCTCATCTTGGAGCGCGGCGCGTAACGTCCGCATCCTTGGCCCGCTCGCGAGCGCGGGCGGGCGCGGTTGTGGCTGGGTGGGATACCGGGAGCGAGCGCCTCAATCCTTCATGCGGCGCCAGGCCACGGGTGCGCCAGAGAGGTCGCCCGCGCGGATAGGCAGCTCATCGAAACATTGGTTGATGCTGCTGCCATAGCGCGCGATGTCCGCGCCATAGACGTGAATGGAGATGGCCCGACTCTCGCCCGCATTGCGCACGCGATGAATATTCTCATCCGGCGGCACCAGCGCACAGGTATGTCCGGGGGTCACCATCTCCTCGCCCTCAGGAAGAAGCCAGTGTGACTGAGCGTCATCCATCCGCAAGCCAAAGCGCTCCTCGCGCTCGACGCCTTCCAGCACGCCAACGACGCACCAGCAGATGTGGTCGTGGATGGGCGTCATCTGACCGGGCAGCCACACCAGCGAGACGACCGAGAACCGCTGGCTGGGCGCGACGGCGACCAGATGCGAGCGGTAGTGGTCGGGTGAGGCCTCGCGATAGGCCGGCGCCAGGAAATCCGGATTGGCCAGCAGCCGTGGCAGCCACGCCCGCACGCTCGCGGCGATGCGGTGGGGATCCCGCTCCCTGTCAGCGAGCGCCTCCACATCGCGCACAAATTCATCCAGACTGAGCGTATTCAGAAATGTCGCCATGGAACGGTCTCCTTTCGCCTTCGACGAGAACCGGCACAGCGGTGACACCGCGGACCACGCGGCGGTGCGCGTCCGCACTCAAGAGCAAGCGGTGCCGCGGCATGCATCGTATGCCCCCAGTATACCCGATGGGGCAAGGATGGCCACAGCGCGGCGTTGCCCGTCCAGGTATACTTGAAGGAGTGAATCCTGGCCCCTGGCATCCACGCCAGCCGGCGATCCGTCATGCACACGGCATAAAAAGGGGATATTCCCATGAGGGCGAACGCCATACGAGCGACAATTACTCCGCGGCAGGTCTTGCTGCTCGGCACGCCGCTGATTCTGGGCCTTCTCGCGCTGACCCGCCCGCCCGTCTCTGGCCCGCCCGCTGTCTTGAGCCAGGTGCGCCCGTATGCCGACTACTGGCTCGCGCTGCATCTGCTCCTGCTTCCGCTCTTCGGCCTGCTCGCGCTCGCCGGGTATCAGTTGACGGCGGAGAAGACAGGCCGCGCCGCGCTGGTCAGCCGCGTGGCGTTCGCGTGGTTCGCCCTGCTCTCCATCGCCTCGCTCGCGCTGCTTGGCGTGGGAACTGGCGTGCTGGCGCGCGCCGCGCATGGCCTGCCCGTGGCGCAACAGGCCACCCTCTCCGCCATCACCGATGCCCTGTGGCAGAGCCGCGTGGTGGTCGTGCTGGGCATCCTCACCTCGGTGGCCTGGTGGCTGGCGATGGTCGCCGCCGCCGTCACGCTCTCGCGACCCACCATCTCGCGCCAGCTCGTGCGGCTGGTGGTGGTGCTCTCCGGGGCGGTGCTGGCCTCTGGCCTCATCGAGGGGACGAATACGCCCCTCTGGTGGCTGGGCCTGTTGGCGGTGATGGGCCTCTTCGCCTATGCCGCTGAGCCGCGAGCACTCGCGGCGCTGCTGGCGGCGTCCGCCCTGCTCTTCAGCGCTGGCTATGCCGCGCCCTATGGCCCGCTGGCGATGCTCTGCTTCTTGGCCGCCGCCGCGCTGCTCACGCTGCCGGTGAGCGCCCTGCTGCCCGCGCCGTCGCGGTCACGCACGCCAGCGGCTGGCCCCCGCACCGCTCGGCATGCGCGCCGATAGCGGTTCGCACGCTGACTGAGAGACCCTTCTTCCCTGGCCGCGAGCGCGGGCGCGGCCAGATGGTGTTCCCCCTTGCCCTTGAGCGGGCAGGAAGACAGAGGGGGTAAAATCCGTGAAGCTCAGTACTCTGCCGGAGAATCCGCTGGATGCGGTGGCGCTGGCGGCGGGGCTTGTCCCCACGCCGCTGCTCGATACCATCATCGCGCTGCTGCTGGCGCGGACGGTCATGGTCGGCACGCGCCTCGGCGTCTTCGAGGCGCTGGCGCATGGCCCCCTGCCCGCCGTGGCGGTGGCCGCGCGCTGTGACGCCGACCCCCACGCGATGGAGAAGCTGTTGGGCGCGTTGGTCGGCGCGGGCTACCTGCGGGTACGCGCGGGCCGCTTTACCTTGCGCCCCATCGCCCGCAAGTGGCTGCTGCGCGACAGCCCCCACTCCCTCGCTGATGCCCTCCTGCTCCAGTTCGTGGATGCCCGCTTCATCGAGCATACCGAGGCCTACGTGCGCACGGGGCAGCCGGTGCGCATGCATGAGGCGATGGATGCCGAGGAGTGGGGTCTCTACCAGCGCGGCATGCGCTCCGGCGCGCGGCTCTCGCTGGCCGAGGTGGCGCGGCGCGTGCCCGTGCCGCGGCGCGCGCGCGCATTGCTGGATATCGGCGGCTCCCATGGCGCCTATGCCGCCGCGCTCTGTCGGCGACATCCTGGGCTGTGTGCCACCATCCTCGACCTGCCCGAGGCGATCGAGCACGCGGCACCGCTGCTGGCGCGCGAGGGCATGGGCGAGCGCGTCGTGTACCGCCCCGGCGACGCCCGCACCGCCGACCTGGGAGCCGCCGCCTACGACCTGATCCTCATCGCGAACCTCGTCCATCACTTCGACGACGCCACCAACCGCGATCTCGCGCGGCGCGCGGCCCGCGCCCTGCGCCCTGGCGGCATCCTCGTCATCGGCGAGGTGATTCGCCCCAGCACTCCTGGCGCGGGTGGCCAGATCGGCGCGCTCACCGACCTCTACTTCGCCGTGACTAGCGAGGCCGGCACCTGGTCCTTCGCCGAGATGGCGGCGTGGCAGCGCGCGGCGGGCCTGCGCCCGCGTCGCCCCATCCGCCTGCTGACCGCGCCAGGTGGTGGCCTGCAAGCGGCGGTGAAACCGGTCGAATGATCTGGCATGTGTTGTGCGGCAGAAAGAGTCGTGGGAGCATGGATCCGGTCGCGCGGGCCGTCATGCGCGTTGAGCGCGTGCGCGGACGACACGCGCATAGAAGCGAGGCAAGACGATGCGCACCGCTCACCGCGCGCCGCTGGGATTGCTGGGGGGCGCCATACTCGTGGCTCTCGGTGTCTTCGCCGCCGAGAATGCCCGTCTGGTCGGCGTGCGCTTCTTGAGCGGGACGTTCACTGTGGGCCTGTGGGCGATTGTCGGCGCCTGCGCCGTGCTGGGC
>JADMIN010000989.1 GCA_015478575.1 Ktedonobacterales bacterium
ACGTTCGGGCCAGCGCGTCCCAATGGTACAATTGCGGCCCCGCATGGTTCCCATTCTGGTAACTGAGCAGTGCCTAGCGCCGCAGGGCGAACCCGGCGATGCCTAGCCCCACTGCGAGCACCGCGACACCGATGGCGATTGCCACATGACGACCGCCCCCACGCCGAGCGCGAACACCACCACAGCAAACACGGCCGGCGTCACGGCCACCGCCCGGTCAATCGGCTTCATAGGCGCCCTCTTGCTATGGCTGAGGGCAGTACCTCATGGCAGTCAAGCGACGCGGACGGTGAGGCGGACAGCATGGAGTTTGTCACAGTCTGTTGATCGTCTTGCCCATCAGCTTGCCGAAGAGCTTGTAGGCCATCTTGCGCACGAAGTAGCGCTCGATGCGCTTCGGGTTACCGCTCGCGAGCACCTCGCCCATGTAGACCGTGCTATCCACCTTGCGCGCCTGGCGCGCCACCTTGTGCTCCTTCGCCGCCAGGCGCTTCAGCGCGCGGCCCGTCTCGCTGGTGGCCGCGGGCGCGCCGTGGCTACCCCCCTTGCCGTGGCTGGTGTAGCCGGTATCTCCGTGGCTCATCGCTGTTCCTCCTCGCCGCGCAGCAACGTGGCAGCGCCCGCGGCTGCTACCGCTCGCGAACCTTTGGCATCGTAGCCCGGCGGGTACGCGCTGTCAACGCGCCCGCCGTTCGTACCAGCCCGGCAGGCCGCGCCGCCGCTCCGCGCGACCACCTGGAGCGCCAGCGCATGACGCCTGACTACCCCAGCGCGCGCCCATCCGGCCCCACGCGGTACGCCGCATGCGGTATAATGAGAGGAGCACAGGCGCATCTCCCCGCCCACGGCGTGGGAAGTGCGCGGCAAGAGGAGACAGCGATGGACCGGCGCGGACGCATCCGCCTGAGCACAATGGAAATCGCGTTGATCGGCGCCCTCCTGGGATCGCTGCTGCTGGGCTTGCTCCAGGCGCGGCAGGAGGAGCGGCACGCCCGGCGGCTCCGCGAAGCCAGCGACGAGCACCAGTAGCACACGACCCGCGAACGCCCCATCTCCGCGCGCTCGCGCGACGCGACCAGGTTCCGCACCGCGCCCGCGCGCCCGAACGGTGGGG
>JADMIN010000990.1 GCA_015478575.1 Ktedonobacterales bacterium
CGGCGCTGGACATCCAGGCACGCGCGCAGGCACGCCTCGTTCGCGGCTACGGCTATGACACCGGCTTCATGAAGTCGAGCATCTACACCGTGACGAGCCAGGGCAGCAGCTATGGCGCGAAACTGCATAACCAGGGCAACCGCGAGCTGCTACCACAGGCACAGCGCAAGACCGGCCTCGGCGTCGCATCCGCGCTGGTCGCGGTGGGCGCCGCCTACGGCCAAGACGTGGAGTTCGGGACGAGCAAGATGGCCGCCAAGCCGTTTCTCATTCCGGCGGCGGAGGCGGTGCGTCCGGTGCTGGCTGAGGCATTGAGCCGCCTCGTCTTTGCGCTTGAGGCCGCGAGTTACGAGTAGCGAGCCGGTGACGGATAGCGGAGGCGCGGGCGAATGGGCAGTGAGACGACGGTCGCGTTTACCTGGCTCTATAGCGTGCTCTCTGGCGATGCCACGCTGGCGGGCTACGCGCCGGGCGGCGTCTGGCGCGGCGAGGCGCCCGACGGGACCACGGCGCCGTGGGTCGTCTTCGATCAGCAGAGCAATGTAGACGTGAACAACGCGACCGGCTATCGCGCGATGACCAACGGTCTCTATCAGGTGCGCGTGGTGGGGCCGCAGAGCGCGCAGGCGGCCATCGCGGCCGCCGCCGCGCGGGTGGATGCGCTGCTGGTACCTGGCGGGGCGCCGACGCGCAACGCGAGTGTGTCCGGCGGCGGCGTGATCTTGGCCTGTTTCCGCGACTCGCAACTGGCCACGACGGAGGTGGTCTCCGGCAGCGCGGGCGATACGATTTGGCGCAACCTGGGCGGCATCTACCGCATCCAGATTTAGGGGGAAGTGCAACAATGCCACGATCAGCAGTCAATCAGGTTGTCCAGATCGGCGTCGAGTCCGTCCACGGCACGGCGGTCGCGGCGGGCAAGCTGCTCGAAGCGTTCACCTGGACGTTCGGCGACAAGCCGGTCACGAAGCAGTTCACGGCGACGGGGCGCAAGTTCCCTGGCGCGAGCGAGCTGCTGACCGAGATGAGCGCGGGCAAGATCAGCGGCCAGGGCTGCTATCAGACGTGCGTGTATCCGGTGTCGAGCGTCTGGGGGAGTGGCGCGCCCGCGC
>JADMIN010000235.1 GCA_015478575.1 Ktedonobacterales bacterium
GGCTGAAACCGGGTGACTCGTCTCGTCATGCGCATGCAATGGCAGCGGCGAAGGGCGCGCTACCATCCCCTCCTTCCATGCCAACTCGTCGTTGCGCTCGCAGGCGCCACCCTACGGGCATCTTCATCGAACGTGTTCATCGAACGTGTTCATCGGCTCCTCGTCTTGGCATCCCAAGTTCGCAGCGAGGCAGCGCCGATTCTTCTCGTGCGTCACACGTTCTAACGCGCTACGCGCGCCCTGGTAATTCCCATAGCCAGCCCATAGAGGGCGGGTCGAGAAGAAGCAAGGCGCCTCGTTGCGCGGCGGCATCCGCGCTATCCTAACAGGGCGAAGGATTCCGCGCAAGCGGCTCTACCCATTCCACCTAGTTCACGGGAGACATTCCGGCTATACTGCCCATATGGTGGCGGATCAGCGGATGGTGGTCTGGCACGGGCGGGAAAGGCACAGACGGGAAAGGGACGCACGATGGGTGAGGACGAAGAGACCGCTGGCGGAGCGAGTGGTGAGGCAACGGCGCCTGGCTCGGCGGCATCCACGCAGCTCGCATGGAATCCGCTGATGGGGACGTATGTGGCCCAGGCGCCGGCGCGCATGCGGCGGCGTGAGTTGACCGATGCCTGCCCGTTCTGCGCTGACCTGACCTCTGGGCGTGTGGCGGCGGGGACGCGGGCGTGGATCCGCCCCAACGACTTTCCCGCGTTGACGCCGCCCACGGGCGAGTGCTACATGCTGATCTATCACCCGGAGCATGACCGCACGTTCGCCGACCTGACGGTGGAGGAGACGCTGGAGGTCATCGCCCTCTGGCAGCGCATCTATCGTGAGTTGGCGCCGCGCTTCGCCTGCGTGATGACCTGGGAAACGAGTGGGGAGGCCATCGGCCAGACGCAACGCCACCCGCATGGGCAGACGTACGGCGTCTCGTTCCTGCCGGATACGCTGGCACGCGAGTTGGCCGCGCTCGATCATGCCGAGGCGCGGGGGCGCGGCTGCCTCTTTTGCGCGGAAGTGACCAGGGAGAGCGGCGGGCCGCGCGCGGTGATCGAGGGAGCGCACTGGCTGGCCTTCGTGCCAGCGTACGCGCGCTATCCCTATCAGGTGCATCTCGCGCCACGGCACCACATGCGCCATATCGCTGACCTCGCTGACGATGTGGCCGCGACGCGCGAGTTGGCGACGAGCCTGTTGCGCGTGGTGCGGGCTTACCAGGTG
This sequence comes from Ktedonobacterales bacterium, assembly GCA_015478575.1. Classification (GTDB taxonomy): domain Bacteria; phylum Chloroflexota; class Ktedonobacteria; order Ktedonobacterales; family JADMIN01; genus JADMIN01. The sequence goes on from JADMIN010000235.1 coordinate 1,219, forward strand.
CTCTATCAGGGGCCGATGCCCTATATGCTTGCTATCCACCAACTGGGCGATCGCCGCTTTCACCTGCATCTTGAGTTGCTGGCGGTGGGGCGCGCCCCTGGGAGGCTGAAACTGGCGGCGAGCACTGAAGCCGCTTGGGGCCTCTGGCTCAACGACGCGCTGCCGGAGCGCGCGGCGGGGGAGCTGCGCCTGGCGCTGGCGGAGCGTGATCATGGTCTATCGTGAGAACGGGAAGGGTGAGGCGATGCCCGCACAGCCGATGCCAGCGCCGGTAAGCGCGGCGGTGGCGGCCTATCACGCGCTCTGGGCGGATGAGGCGGGCAATGAGACGGGCACCGCGCCGCTGCTGGCCGCGTGGGCGCCGGGGCGCATCAACCTGATTGGCGAGCACACGGACTATAACGATGGCTGGGTGCTGCCGGTCGCGGTGGATCGCCACATCGCCTTCGCTGGGCGCGCGCTGCCAGGGGGTCGGGCGCGGATCTACTCGGCGCATTTCGACGAGGTGGCTGAGTTCGAGACCATTCGCGCCGCGCTGGTTGATGTGGCGGAGGGCGCTGGGCTGCCCCTGTGGGCGCGCTTCGTGCGCGGCGCGCTCGCTGAGTTGGCCGCGCTCCCCCACGCGCCGCTGACGCCTGGATTCCGCGCCGCTATCGTGGGTGACGTGCCGGTGGGTGGCGGCATGAGTTCTTCCACGGCGCTGGTCGTGGCGACGGCCACCTTCGCCGCCGCGCTGGGCGGCCCGAGGCTCACGCCGATGGAGACCGCGCGGCTCTGCCAGCGCGCGGAACAGCGCAGCTCAGGCGTGCTGGGCGGCATCATGGATCAGGTCAGCGCTTGTCTGGGGCGTGCGGGGTATGCCCTGCTGCTGGATTGCCGCACGCAAGCGTATGCCTACATTCCCTTGTCCCTGACGGATGTCGCGCTGGTCGCCTATGATACCGGCGTACCGCACCTCCTGGCTGAGTCCGCGTATAACCAGCGACGCGCGGAGTGCCTGGAGGTCGTGGGTGTGCTGGCGGCGGTGCTCGAGGCTGAGACGCCTGGGCGGTCGGTGCGGGCGCTGCGCGATGTGGTGATGGCCGATCTCCAGCGGCACGGCGCCCTCCTGTCCCCAACGCTTCTGGCGCGGGCGCGGCATGTTGTGAGCGAGAACGCGCGCGTGGAGCGGGCGGCGGCGGTGCTGCGCGCGGGCGAGATGTCGGCGCTGGGTGCGCTGCTCTCCGCGTCGCATGCGAGTCTGCGCGATGACTATGCCGTGAGCTGCCCTGAATTGGATGCCGTGGTGGCGATTGCGCGCACCGTGCCGGGTGTGGTGGGCGCGCGGATGATGGGCGCGGGCTTTGGGGGCAGCGCCCTGATCGTGGTGGAGCGGGCGGCGCTTGATCGCCTGGAGGCCACGCTCGCTGACGAGTATCCCCGCCGGACGGGGCGCCTGGGGACGTGGCATCGCTGTCGTGTCGCTGGCGGCGCTACGTCTGGAGCGCTCTAGATGGCTGAGGGAGCGACGCTGGCCTCCCTGCCCGCCTGGGCGGACCCACTACGCCCACCTGGGCGGGGGGAAGCGCTCTGTTGGCGTGGGAGCGTCGTGGCTCAGGGGCGGTGCGGTGCTTGCGGCCAGTGGAGGCCAGGCGAGCTACCTGATGATCTTTGGTCCGCCGTCGCGCTTGACACCGCGAAAGAGGAGCGCATATAATACCACGCACAATTGCGAGGCAGGCACACGGCGGGCCTTTGGGCGCGCTGTTTCTTTTATCTTGCCCACGCGAGCGAGAGGATGAAGGGCTTTTCCGCCTACTGGACCGCTCTCTGGGGTGAGGCACGTGGGAGGTGGAGCGTTCCCCACTTCGCGGGGCGTGTGTCGCCACGCGCGTGTGGCAAGCCGCGATTTCGACTGGCAGAAGGGGATGGCCGGTCGGGACGGGTGGCAGCACTTGGCTGCTGACCGTATCTTTGAGCGAGGAGTGTGGTTGATGGCAACGAACACGTCACACGGTCAGAATAGTATGCGCCCAGGCGAGGTGGAGAAGATTCCGCTGACGCCAGAAGGATTTGAAGAGAAAAAGGCGCGCTATCACTACTTGATCACGGAGCGGCGTCAGCAGGTCGCGGATTACATTCATGAGGCCAAAGAGGCGGGCGACATCAGCGAGAGCAGTGCCTATGAGGATGCGAAGAATCTTCAGGCTATGGTGGAGGGCGAGATCCAGGAACTGCAACATTTGCTGGAGCACGCGACCATTTTGCAGGTGCCCGACGAGGCCGAGGGCCAGCGCACCGCGCGCCTGGGCACCACGGTGGAGGTTGAGACCGACCGCGGAACCTCGCGCACGTTTACCCTGGTGAGCACGGTTGAGGCGAACTCCACCAATGGCAAGCTCTCTGATCAATCGCCGGTGGGCAAGGCGCTGTTGGGGCACGCCGTGGGAGATACGGTCGAGGTCACGACTCCCGGCGGTACGGTGACGTATACTATCCGCGTGATCCGCTGATTCCCGTAGGGGACCGGCGCCGCGCGGCGCCGGTTGTTCGCTGCTTCGAGGCCGACCGGCACCTCTCGCTGGTCGGCCTTATGTCGTGGTGGACCGCGTGTCGTCGCGGTGTGCGTCCTCCCCACCATGAGCATATAGTACCAGCCGGACGGCATCCTATTGACGCGCTTCCGAAAACCGCCTATACTGAAAGAACAGGCGTTCTAGAACAACCCGAACGTCTTTCCCACACTCATGCCGAGGAGTGGCACGTATGATCTCACTTGGATTACTCTGGTTCGATGATGACGCCCGGCGGACAGTCGCGCGCAAGGTCGCTGACGCTCTCGCGCGCTATCGTGATCGGGTAGGATATGAGCCGACGGTGTGTCTGTTGCACCCCACGCAGGCCGCCGCGCTGGCGGCGCCTGCCGCGACGATGAAGCCGCGGGCGCGACGTGGGGGGGGAAAGGATGCGGCCAAGGATGCCGCCGCGGTCACGCTGCCGAAGACATTGCGGCTGGTGCCGAGCGAGCACATCAGTCCACACTACTTCATGGTGGGGGTGGCGGCTGGCGAAGCGCCGCGCCGTGTCTCTGGGCGCCTTTCAACAGCAGAGGAGGAGTACGAGGGCAGCGGCATCATTCCCCGGCGCGCGCGGCCATCCGCCCAGGCGCCGAAGCAGGCGCTGAAGCACGCTTCGAAGCCGGTGGTGGCCAGAGCGGGCACGACGACTACCGCTCCCGCCATGCCCGCGCGCGCGCGGAGGAGGGTGGGGACTGATAGCCCGCATGAGCGGGACACCGTTGTGCCCGCGCACACGCGGAGGAGGAGCGCGGCGGCCGCGGCCACCCCAGCCGCGGCCACAGTGGGCACAAGCGCGCATGTTCCCCGGCAGGCTCGTCCCACTTCGGTGCCCCTCTCGGCTGCCGCCCAGCCGCGTCGTGCTCGCCCAACCAGCGCCCGCCCAACCAGCGTCCGTGAGGGGGCAGCCGCCGCGGACGCATCCGCTTCGGTGGTGACGGACCAGGCGCCGCGCAAGCGCAAAACCGCCTGAGTTCAGTTTGCGGGGAGGCGGAGGAGATGACATGATCGAGCGCTACACACGGCCTGAGATGGCGCGCGTCTGGTCGGAGGAGCATAAGCTCGATATCTGGCTCCGGATCGAGTTGCTGGTCTGTGAGGGCTGGGTACGTGAAGGGGCGATCACTGACGAGGAGATGGCGAAGCTGCGCAATGCCACCTATGACCTTGCGCGGGCACGCGAGATCGAGCGCGAGACGCACCACGATGTCATCTCCTTTTTGCGCTCGGTGCAGGAGCGGCTGGGACCGGAGGGGCGCTTCCTGCACCTGGGGTTGACCTCCTCTGACGTGCTGGATACCGCGCTGGGTGTGCAGCTCACGCAGGCGGGCGCGCTCTTGCGTGAGGCGCTCGATGCCTTGCATGAGACCGTCTCGCTGGCGGCGGTGCGCTATCGCACGACGCTGATGGTTGGCCGCACGCACGGCATCCACGCCGAGCCGACGACCTTCGGGTTCAAGTTGGCGATGTGGGTGGATGAGCTGCGGCGCGCCCGCAGCCGCCTGGACGCGGCGCGCGACGATATCGCCGTGGGGG
>JADMIN010000991.1 GCA_015478575.1 Ktedonobacterales bacterium
CTATGGAGCAGCACGTTCCCGCTCCACTGGTCGTGCTGGGTCGCTGGCTCGCGGCCTACCGCGCGGCTCATCCGCTGTTCAGCCGCCCGCGGGGTGAGCCGGGTCTGCTGCGTCGGTTGCGCAAGAGCCGCTTCGCGCGCCCGCTGGCTTTCCTCGGCTTCCTCGGTCCGGGATTGATCGCCGCGAATGCCGGCAACGACGCGGGCGGCATCGTCACCTACTCCTCCGCGGGATCGCAGTATGGCTACGGCCTGCTCTGGATGCTCGTGATCATCACGGTCAGCATGGCGGTGGTGCAGGAGATGTGCGCCCGCATGGGGGCGGCAACGGGGCAGGGACTCTCCGACCTCATCCGCGAGCGCTTCGGCGTGCGGGGTGCGGCCTTCGCCATGTGTACACTGCTTGTCGCGAACGCCCTGATCACGATCTCCGAATTCGCCGGTATCGCCGCCGCGGGCGAGTTGTTCGACATTCCCCGCTTTGTCAGCGTGCCAATAGCGGCCATTGCCGTTTGGCTGCTCGTCACGCGCGGCTCGTATCGGCGCGTGGAGAAGATCTTCCTCGTGATGACCTTCGCCTTCTTCGCCTATCCCATCGCCGCCATCCTCGCGCATCCAAACTGGGGATTGGTGCTCCATCAGACGGTCATTCCCACCTTCCAGCTCAATAGTACCTACCTGCTTCTCTTTGTCGGTACCGTCGGCACGACCATCACGCCGTACATGCAGCTCTACATCCAGTCGAGTGTGGCGGAGAAGGGCGTCGCGATGTAGCATTACCATGAAGAGCGCGCGGATACCTATTTCGGCGCCATCTTTGGCGATCTGATCTCCGCCGCCATCATCATCGCCACTGGCGCGACCGTCTTTGTCGCCAGCCACGGTGTTGGCAGGCCGATCAGTGACGCGAAACAGGCGGCACTTGCGTTGGCCCCCTTCCTCGGGCGCTATGCGGTGGCGATCTTCGCGATTGGATTAGTGGGCGCCGCGCTGCTGGCGGCGGCGGTGCTGCCGCTCTCCACATCCTATGCCATCTGCGAGTCCTTCGGCTTCGAGCGGGGAGTCTCGCAGAAGTTCCATGAAGCGCCTGTCTTCCACGGACTCTTCACC
>JADMIN010000992.1 GCA_015478575.1 Ktedonobacterales bacterium
GGTTCAGGAGTGTGCCCGTCACTGGTTGGGCCGCCGCCGCCGCTTCCGCCGCTTCGAGCGTGCCAGGATGGCGCACGGCGAGGAGCTTGAGTAGCAGAGTCATGCCAGTGAGATCACCCGCCTTGCCGATGGCCAGGGCCGTCGAGAGGCTCGCGTTCTGATTGGCCAGCACGTGTTTGGCGGTCGTGGCTGAGGCGCTGGTGGGCTGCTGTCGTATGAGGGTTTGTAGGGTCGTCATCGCATCCGCTATATGCCCAGTGACGATCAGGTCGCCAGCCCACGCCAGGTACGTCTGGCCACGCGCGGCTTGCAAGGCCTGTTGACAGGGGGAGTCGCAGCTTGTGTCGGCCAGTTGGTCGGCATAGACGCGCACCGCCGGGCCGTATTGTCGCGCTTGCGTGAGTTCCGTGCCCCATTGCACAGTGAGTTGCGTTAGGGTCTCACGTGTGTCGCGCGCGCTGACGGTGGAGAGGCCAAGCGCGAGCGCGGCGCGAAAGTGCTGGCTTTCGGCGCCCAAGTCCTGGAAGACAACCGCGGCGCGTGCCCACTCCATCTGAATGTTCGCCAGCTCGGCTTTTGGCGCGCCCGCGGCCCGTAGTGTGGTGATGGCCAGGGCGTACGCTCTATCCTGATCGTAGGCTCTCCCCTGGGCCAGCCCAGCGGGCGCGGCGCTGGTGAACATGAGGATGGTCAGCGTGACCAGCGCCAGTGGGGTGATGAGATGCGCGACCAGCAGGCGCTTGGCGCGCCAGGCGAGCACGGCCAGGAGGATCGCCACTAAGGCAATGCCGCTGGTCAGCACCGCCGCGACCTGATACTCGCGCTGCCAGGAGCGCATGCTGTCCAGCCGACTCCAGAACAGCCCCACGCCGAGCGCCAGCGGTACCAGCGGTACCAGCAGCGCCAGCACCACAAACTCGAGCACGCGCCAGACGCGGCGCGGCGCGGACCGTGCGGCAGGGGGCTTCGCGACCGCGAACGTGACAGCGGGCAGAGAGGGAACGGGGGGCACGGAGGAGATGTCTCGCACCGTCATGCGATATGGAACGGACCATGGCGCGGCGGTGCGTGGCGCGGCGGTGCGTGGCGCGGCGGTGCGTGGCGCGGCG
>JADMIN010000236.1 GCA_015478575.1 Ktedonobacterales bacterium
CTCCCAGGAGGTCGCTAGCCTCTCTAGCCCGCGGCTGGTCGGCAAGGTAGAGGGAGCGCGGGAGACCCTGCCGTGGGGTCGCGCGCCAGCAGCGGCATGAAACAGCGTGCCAGCGAGATGAGGATCGGTGAAGGCGAGTGCGTGGCATGTTCTCTACCTATGGGATGCGTCTGGGAGTGAAGTTGCTGGCGCGCGGGCGCGTGAAGCGTGGGCTACGCTACCTGGCCGTCCCAGTCAATTACTGGCGTGGCGTGGAATACCGGCTAGTCTATGAGGCCGGCGAGTTTACGGCGGGGGATCGGGTGCTGGATGTTGGCAGCCCTAAACTGCTGGCGCTCTATCTCGCCAAGCACGTCGGCGCTGAGGTCCATGCCACCGATATCGAGCCGTATTTCATCGAGGAGTACCGCTTCCTCAGCAAGATCGAGGGCATTCCACCACTCCGCTTCCATCCCCAGGTGGAGGATGGCCGTCACCTGAGCTTTGCCGCGGAGAGCTTCACGCGCGTCTATGCCATCTCGGTCGTCGAGCATATCCCTGATGATGGGGATAGCGCCTGCCTACGTGAGATCGCTCGCGTGCTCGCTCCGGGTGGGCGCTGCCTGCTAACCGTTCCCTTCTCTCCGGTCTCGAAGGTTGAATACAAGCATGCCAGGGACTTCTACTGGTCAGGCGCGTCAGCGCCGCGGGAGGGAACGGCGAGCTTTTACCAGCGTCGCTATAGCGAAGAGGATCTGCATATCCGGCTGATCGAGCCGTCGGGGTTGCGGCTACGTCAACTCCGCTATGTTGGCGAGCGCGTGCTGACTCACTCGCCGCACGAGTTCTGCGAGTATCTGCCATTATACCTTGGCCCTGTCCATCCGCTGGCGTCACTGCTGGTCCACACGCGGCCTTCCACATCTTGGCGCGCGCTCAAGAAGCCGCTCTGCGCGCTGGTGGTGCTGGAGAAGCCAGCGGATTCCGTTCTCCTGCCCTAGCATGGGGAGGGGAAGAGCACGAGGCTCTTTATGACATATAAGCGATGATAGTGGCCGATCAGTCTGTGGCCAGACATCTCTATTGGCTTGCGCGGAGAAGAGAGTAGCGGCGCGCCGAGCGAAATGCCCGGCACCGAGAAGGGCGCCGGGCATTTGAGAAGAAGAGAAAGATAAAAGCGGGGGGCTAGTCGAGATAGTCCTTGAGGCGGCGGCTGCGGCTGGGGTGACGGAGCTTGCGCAAAGCCTTGGCCTCGATCTGGCGGATGCGCTCGCGCGTGACCTTGAACTCTTTGCCGACCTCTTCAAGCGTGCGGCTGCGGCCATCATCGAGGCCGAAACGCAGACGGAGCACTTCTTGTTCGCGTTGGGTGAGGCTGCCGAGGGCCTGCTTCACTTGCTCCTTGAGGATCTGGTGGCTCGCGGCCTCGGCTGGGGCTAGGGCGCCGTGGTCTTCGATGAAGTCGCCGAGGTGGCTGTCGTCTTCCTCGCCGATGGGAGTCTCCAAGCTGACCGGCTCTTGGCTGACTTTGATGATCTCGCGGACCTTCTCGGGGCTGATCTGCATCTCCTGAGCGATCTCCTCAGAGGTCGGCTCGCGGCCCATCTCCTGCAACAGGCGCCGACTGATGCGAACGAGGCGATTGATGGTCTCGACCATGTGGACGGGGATGCGAATGGTACGTGCCTGGTCAGCGATGGCGCGGGTGATCGCTTGGCGGATCCACCAGGTGGCGTAGGTGGAGAACTTATAGCCCTTGGTATAGTCGAACTTCTCGACCGCGCGGATGAGGCCGATGTTGCCTTCTTGGATGAGGTCCAGCAGGCTCATGCCCCGCCCGATGTACTTTTTCGCGACGCTCACCACCAGCCGCAGGTTGGCCTCGGTGAGTTGGCGTTGGGCCTCTTCGGCGTCACAGACCACTCCGATGTTCTGCTCGCGGAGTGACCGCTGGCGTTCCAGCTTGCCACGCTCTATCCGCTTGGCGAGCGCGACTTCTTGCGCGGCGGAAAGCAGTGGCACGCGGCCAATCTCGCGCAGGTACATCCGCACGGGATCATCGAGGTTGCTCTCCACATCGCCGGTGAGGACTCCCAGCCCCTCTCGCAATTCATCCCATTTATGGCCGCCCGTGGTGCCGGTGTCGTCTTGGGTCCCCACGACTGACCAGATGTGTTTGGATGGGTCCAATGAATCAATCGCCATAGGCTCGTCCTGTATCTTGAACAAGCCACCAAAGCGAGAATCCTCATCGCTGACGGTGAGATCATCTGGCTCGGCGGCGGCCGCGCCCAACAGCGCGGATGAGGAGAGCGCGAAGGGGTCGTCGCGCAGGAACTCATCCGCTTCACAGGCGCCATTCACTAGCACGGACTGACGAATATCCACCACGGCACGCACACGTGTCCATGCGGGCGCGACACTCCCCATGGACGCGAAGAGCATCTCGAGCGCTGAGGTGGCCGCGCCCTCATCCGGCGCGGTGTCGGCCTCCCACTCCCAGACCTCATCTACGGTTGTGCCGCGTTCTCGTCTGCCTTGCGTGCGTTTTGGCATCTCGTCTAGTCCTCCTCACGAATGTCGCGGGTGGCGGCGCGAGGTTCACCCCGCCCCGTTCCCCAGAAGCCTCCCTGCTGGGCGCGCACTCACCAGCCTCTTGATTCCGGCTAGCATCCCCCACCGCCCCCGGCGCCGACCTCGCGGCGCACTTCACATGCATATGTAACGATCAACACCGCGAAGATATCAGCGAGTTGGGACTGGGAAACGCTTCACCCATCGCGCCACCTCTCTACCCAAACACCTCCGTCGCCGCGTCAATCGCGTGCCGCTGGCTCAAGAGGTACCGTTCGCGCTGGAGCAGTGCCCGCAGCGCCTCCTGATCGCCAGATTGCTCGGCGTCCCGCTTGAGGTAGTCGAGTTCGGCTACCTCCGCCTTCAGCCGCATCCGTTTGAACCGATAGGCCGCCTCGCTCGCGGCCCGCACCGGCGCTTGATCGTCGTCGGGCAACGTGCCAGCGGTTCGCGCGCGCGCGCGCTCCGCTATCGCGCGCACGACCTCTGGCAGTTCGTCGAGGAACATCGTCGTATCGAAAGCCGCGCCTGTGCCCATTGCGCTGGCGAAAGCGGCGAAGAGCGCCCGCGCCTCGGTGCCAGTGAAATCGCCTTCCGAGAGAATCGCGTAGACCTCTGGCCACGTCTGTGGATAGTCAAGCAGGAGTCCCAGGCAATATTCCGCTTGCGCTTGCTCAGCCATCAACTCACCCGCGAGGCCCACGCTGTCTTCCCAGGCGTGTGACGAACTATATCCCTTGCCCAAGCTCGCTTGCGCAGGTGTCTGGTACTTTGCGGCTACTGGCTCGACAGACGGCTGAGCTTCTTCTTCACCGATCTCTTCGTCGGCGGGCGGGCGAGCGGGCCGCGCTTCGCGGTCCAGTTGCTGCCGGGCGCGGTGCAGGTCGCGGCGCAGCTCGACCTTATCCAGTCGCACTTTCCGCGCGAGGCGGCCGACATACTCATCAGCCAGGGTGCGCTCGCGCACCGCGGCGATGATCGGCAGCAGGCGGCGGCAGGCTTCCATCTTGCCCTGGGGCGTGTCGAGCGCGAGATCCGCGGTCTGGGCCTCAATGAGGTAATCAATCAGCGGCAGCGCCTCTTCAATCGCGCGCTGCCAGCCCGCGAGGTCGCGCCGCACGAACTCATCAGGGTCCTCGTGTGGCGGTAGGCGCATCACGGTGATCTCAGCATCTACCTGTTCCTCGAAGCGCACCATGCCGCGTGACGCACGCCGACGCCTGCCCTCGCGCTCATTCCGGCCTGGTCGCTCCGGCGCGGGGCCGGGCACGGGCACCACGACCCGATCGAAGGCAGCCTGGGCGGCGGTGATGCCGCGCAAGGTCGCTGATTCGCCCGCGGCGTCAGGATCGAGGCAGAGCGTGACGCGGCGGGTCAACTTCTTGATAGCACGGATGTGCTTCTCGGTGATGGCGCTGCCGATGCAGGCCACCACGTTGTGCGAGCCATACTGGTGTGTCACGATGGCGTCCAGATAGCCCTCGACGATGATGACGCGATTGGCGCGACGGATCGGGTCGCGGGCGAGATCCAGCCCGAAGAGGGTGGCACTCTTATCGAAGAGGACCGTCTGCGGCGTATTGAGGTACTTGGGATGTCCGCCGCCCAACTCGCGTCCACCGAAGGCAATGGCATGACCACGGGCATCGCGGATGGGGAAGATCAACCGATTGCGGAAGTAATCGTAGAGGCCGCCGCCGCGGTCTGTCTCACGCTCGCGCGCCAGGCCAGCATCCACTAGTTCTTTCGGCGTGAAGCCCTGTTCTTGAAGATAGTGGGAGAGGCGGTCGCCATCGGGCGCATAGCCCAGGCGCCAGAGGGCGAGAGAGTCGTTGCTGACACCGCGCGAGTCGAGATAGCCGCGGGCGTACCGCGCTTCGGGAGCCTGAAGCAGTTGGTGGTGGTACCAGATGGCGGCGGCCTCGTTCAACTCGCGCAGGCGCTTGCGCGCCAACGTCTCCGCTGACTCTGCCTGGGGGCCAGCACCGAAGGCCGCGCCGGACTCCAGCGCAATGCCAGCGCGCTCGGCCAGCAGGGCCAGCGCCTCGCGGAAATCCAGCCCTTGCTGTTTCTGCACGAAGGTGAAGATATCGCCGCCTTCGCCGCAACCGAAGCAATGCCAGGAGCCACGGTCAGGCATGACGTAGAAGGAGGGGGTGCGCTCGCCGTGAAATGGGCACAGCCCCTTGAAGGCCTTGCCCGACTTCTTCAGCGGGACGACCGCACCGATCTCTTCCACGATATCGAGCTTCCGCTTGATCCGCTCGATCAGGCTGTTGGATTCAGCGATCATGGCGCGCCGACATGCATTCGCCCCCCCATGGTATGGTCCAGCATGTAGCAGACAACTATCAAACGGGCGGCCTTACCCGCAAACCGGGCAGCCACCCAGACCGCGTTAGCCTTAGTTAGTATGTATAACGAGCCACGATGTCAAGTCGTGCGTGCGGATTCCGCGCAACTGTCCGGAGCTAGTGCCTGGCGAGGAGTGGCCAGCCGAGGAGTGGCCATCATGAGCATCCCATAGGTGGGATGGGAGGCGCGGCACCCCTGATGCCTCGCCGCGCCCGCCCTGTGTATACGAGCCTCCCCCCTGGCCTCGATGAGGACCGGGGCGCGGTGGCGCCACAGGATACGCTAGCCACGGCGGCGCATGCGGCGAACGAGGGTGGTGGTCAGCGCGAGCGCGCCTAGGCCAGCCACCAGCCCGGCGGACATCCACACCGCGCGGCGC
>JADMIN010000993.1 GCA_015478575.1 Ktedonobacterales bacterium
TGAATTCCTCGCGGAGCAGCGCCAGGCGCAGTTCCGTGCGGTCATTGCGCGCCGAGGTCTCGGCCTCGACGACGCCGTTGCTGGCGCGCACCTTCTCCTCAAAGGCGGGCGCCCATTCCGCCAGTTCCAGATGGAAGCGGGCGTGTTTCTGCAAGCCGCGCTTCAGGTCGTCGGTCGTGCCTTCGGCCACGATGAGTCCGTGGTTGATGACGGCGACGCGGTCGCACAGCTCGTCGGCCTCGAACATATAGTGCGTGGTGAGCAAGACGGTCCGGTTCGGATTCTCGCTCATCCACTTGCGCACATATTCGCGCACCTGGCGCGACGCCTCGACATCCAACCCCACCGTCGGCTCGTCCAGGAAGAGAATCTCCGGGTCCGAGACGAGGGCGCGGCACAGGTTCATGCGCTGGCGCATGCCGGTCGAGAGGGCATACACCTTCTGGTTGGCCTGGTCCGCCATACCAACGGCGGCCAGCAATTCATCGATGCGCGCATGCGCCACCTTGGACGGCACGCCGTAGAACTGGGCGAACATCCAGAGTTGCTCGCGCACGGTGAGAATGCCGTAACCGGACTGCTCGCCGCCGCTCACCATCGCGATGCGCTGGCGCACGGGGACGACATCGCGCGTGACATCCATCCCATCGATGAACGCCTGGCCGCTGCTGGGGGCCAGCAGGGTCGTCAGAATCTTGATGAGCGTGGTTTTGCCCGCGCCATTGCGCCCCAGCAAGCCGAAAAGCTCGCCGCGCGCGACCGACAGGCTCACACCGTCGAGCGCCGTGACGGATTTCCCCGCCTGCGTGCCGTTCAGTGATTTGCCGCCGCGCTGTTGATAGACGCGGCGCACGTCGATGGTCTGAATCGCCGGGACTTCGTTGAGAGAAGAACTTGACATGGCGCCTCTTTCACCGGCAACGCCGGGGGATGATTCCTACAGATACTACCTATCGTAAAGCGCGCATCTTGCGCTGCCGCCGGACGATCGGGGGAGCCTTCCCCTGCCCTTTGGGGCAGGTCGAGTGCGGGGTGCGATAGCGGGCCAGACGCCGCTGTAAGCAACTGGCGCGCCGGATGGTGACAAATCTGCCCATAGCCCCACCTC
>JADMIN010000994.1 GCA_015478575.1 Ktedonobacterales bacterium
GGCGTTCGGCGGCAGCCGCGCGGCGTACGTGTCGGCGCTCGCGCAGGCGCACGCAGACATCCCTCACCTCCTCTGGAGGCACCGCCTCCCCTGGACCCGGCTTGAGCAGCGCGAAGCAGCGCGGCCCGTAGAATGCGGGCGCGAGCGTGGCGGGTTTGGGCACGACGTGGATGTGGATGTGGTGGAAGTGATCGCCTTCGGCGAAGCAGGCGACGTACTCCTTCTCACAGCCCATCTCGTCGCGCAGAGCCCGTGTCATGCGACCGAGCAGGTCACCCATCTCCGCCCATTCCGCTGGGACAAGCTCGTGCGGCGCCTCAGCGTGGCGCTTGAGAACGAGCACGACCCAGCCGGCAAGCTGCGCCGGATACGCATGGTCTATCGTCCAGTACGTGCCGTCATGGATGACCGGTCCGGGTGAGATGCAGAGCTTGCCAGCGTTGGCCAGGCAGGGGTAGCATTCCATCGGGTAGTCGCTTTCTCGGCGGCGCTGGACGTGCGTGCGGGCGCCCACCGAGGCGCCCCGGGCAACGCCTGCCCAGGCGCATGCTCCACCCACGAAGCGTACCAGCGGCGCGCGCGGCGTGGCAACGGGTGCCGCCGCCCGCCCGTCCACGGCGCCCCGCGCGCAGGAGGTCGCACGATGCCACATCTGTTCGGACGCCCATGGACCCGCGCCGACCTGCTCCGCCACGTCGGCCACATGGAGCAGGTCGCGGGCATCCGCGAAGCCCGGCTCGCCGGCGGTAGGGCCGCGGGCGTCCGCGCGCTGGACTTCACCGCCGGCGACGGTCTCAGGTTCACCATCACGCCCGACCTGTGTATGGATATCCCACACCTGGAGTACCGGGGCGTGCCGCTCGTCTGGTCCTCCCGCAACGGCATCGTCGGACCACAATTCCTCGAGCCGCGCGGCACCGAGTTCCTGCGGTTCTTCTTCGGTGGCCTGCTGACCACCTGCGGCCTCACCCAGGTGGGCCAGCCATGCGACGATGGCGGCGAGCACCTGCCGCTGCATGGCCACATCCCCGGCGCCCCGGCGGAGCACGTCACCTACGGCGCGGAGTGGCAGGGCGACGACTACGTCCTCAGCGCCGGTGGCACGATG
>JADMIN010000995.1 GCA_015478575.1 Ktedonobacterales bacterium
GCATCTATCTGCCCGATGAAGGCCTAGGCCTGCGCACCGAGGTAGATGTCCTCCTGCTGCCAGGCGGCATCGAGGTCACGGGGGTGCCCGCGCAGATGACGGTGGATGCCCTGCTGGCGTAGCGGCACCACAGTCATGCGCGCCGATCTCACCGGTCTGGCGCGCCGGGGGCCACCCGTGCCGCGCGCGTCGAGACGCAACGCACCAAACGGGTGCGCCAGCGCCTAGCGCGCCATGCGCACGCGCATGCTCCCCAACAGCCAAAGTCTGCCCGCTTACCGCCCAGGACACCACACGCTATGGGGCACGATAGACCCCGGAGGCGATGGCATAGCCCGGGGCACCGACCGCGTACGTCCACGTCACCTGCGTCCCTGGGCATGCTGGCTCGCTCATCTCAGTCCCAGCGAGAGGTTGCCAGACCAAGCTGATGCCTTCTGTCCTGCCCATTCCCGCGCTATCCTGACACGTCACGAGATAGAGGTAGGAGAGCCGCGACCGCGCTTCAGGTGGCGCGATGATCGTGACGCGAGGGCCGTTCTGCCGCAACGTGAGCGCGTAGCCCGCTGGCACGCTCGTCTGCGCGGTGATACGCAGGGTCGGCCAGCGATCCGCGAAGGGGCCTGGCCCGCCAGTGGTGACGCGCTGGCCATTTGACCCAATGATGAGCGTCTCGAATCTCGCCTGCGCCATCAGCGTGATCGTGCCATTGGCGCTCATGGGCATCAGGTCATGAATCGTCAGCGTCTTCCCTGGCTCCAGCGTGGTCGTGGTGGGTGGGCACGCGCTCCGCCCCCCAGCACCGGAAGCTGGTAGTAGGGCGCGCTTCCCCCCGTCAGCAGCACATACAACGCCTGGTTACAGGATGTTGCCTGTGCCGCTCCCGCCACCTCAACCACCGCCTGGCTGTGGTTGGCGAGCGAGAGATCCACGGGCAGCAACTCGCTGAGAAAGTAGGGGCCAGGAGGCAGGTGCAGTGTCATCGTGAGGCCGCCCGCCTCAGAGTGCGCCGTCAGCCCCACCCCTTGCGTCGCCCCTTGCGTCGCCCCTTGCGTCGTCACTAGCTGGGTGAGCGTAGCGCTGGAGCGACGTATCAGTGTCAACCC
>JADMIN010000996.1 GCA_015478575.1 Ktedonobacterales bacterium
TGGCCCCTAGGCATCCACCCGACACCCCCTAAAGCTTGGCGCGCTCGCCTTCCCATCTTCTCGCTCGCTCTCCACATGCCCCCCACCGCTTCCGGCAGAGCGCATGCGCGCCTCGCTTCTCACGTCCCAATACCAGATCTCCAACGGCGAAGCCTCATAACGGCTTGCCGCTTGCGATCTCCTCACATCGGCAAAATTGACGCATGATCGCGGCGTGCTCTGCCTCGCGCGTTACCGCGCGGACCGTGCTCGCCGCTCTATCCATATCAGTATGCGATTGTTCAGGTGCTTCCACGCTTTCGCCTCCTCTTCTAAAAGGAGGCGACCGCTTGCGTCTCGCCGCTTGGTATTCGCAGGCTTGCCCACGAGCATACCAGGCAGGTTTTTTGGGGACGCTCGTCAATAATAGCACACCTCATGCGGACTGTCAAGCGCGAATCGCCTAATTCGAGCCGCCAACAGCAGACAGGTACGAGGCCATATCCCAGAGACACCTCACTACGGTGCCAGAGCGCAACGCCGCTGTCAA
Source organism: Ktedonobacterales bacterium (assembly GCA_015478575.1). Classification (GTDB taxonomy): domain Bacteria; phylum Chloroflexota; class Ktedonobacteria; order Ktedonobacterales; family JADMIN01; genus JADMIN01. Next base: position 530 of record JADMIN010000996.1, read on the forward strand.
GGCGCACGCCAGCCAATTCTCCGCAAGAAAAATCGCCCCCTCACGCCTAGCGCCCGACGCCTAGCGCCCGACGCCTAGCGCCCACCACCATTGTCGGGATTGGTGTTCGCCGACCCGCCCGCCAGATCAGGTGGCTGGGGCGGCGCCTCCTGCGCGCCATCGCCAGGGGATGGGTCGGCGGCTGGATTCGTCTGAGCCCCATCCTGATGGCCAATGGGTGACAGAGGGGCTAGCGGCTGATAGCTATAGCCACTCGCATACGGCGACACCGCATGCGCATCCGTCACGTCCCCCCAGGGATCTGGCGGCGCTGTGTCATAGCCATCCCCTGGCACCGACTCCACCGCGGGCAGACGCGCGCGGGTGCCGCCCATCGGTCGCGGCTGCCAGTCTGGCCCCGGCCCATCCTCCTCATCCTCCCACTCCGCCACACGCCCCCGCGTCTCCTCCACCGCCACCGCCACCGGCCCGCTGGCCGCCGCGGCACGCGACCCCATGGCAGAAGGCCGCCCAGTGGCCTGCCGCCCCGGAACGGCAACCCTCCCGGTCGTTCGCCCTCCATAGCCCCCTGCCAGCC
>JADMIN010000997.1 GCA_015478575.1 Ktedonobacterales bacterium
ATCAGTTCGACTGCGTAGGTGAACGGGTTGAACTGCACCACCAGGGCGAGCGGCGGACTCGACTGCTGCACCTGCCACAGCGGATAGAGGGCCGTAGAGGCAAAGAACATCGGGAAGATCACGAAATTCATGACGCCTGCGAAGTTCTCGAGCTGCTTGATCAGCGAGGAGAGCAGCATCCCGAGCGCGCCCAGCATGAAGCCGCACAGCGCCAAGGCGGGAAACACCGTGAGCCAGCCCCATTGCGGGATGTCCACGCCCCAGAAATAGGCGATCACCAGATAGGCGTACACCTGCAAAATCGAGACCGCGGTGCTGGCGATCAGCTTCGAGATCAGCAGATACCAGCGCGGGAAGGGGCTCACCAGCAGCATCCGCATGTTGCCCATCTCGCGGTCGTACACCATCGACAGCGAGGACTGCATCCCATTGAACAACTGGACCATCGCCATCAGCCCGGGCGTCACATAGACCTCGTAGAGGATGTAGGTCTGATAGGGCGGGATAATCGAGACGCCGAGGATCTGGCGAAACCCGGCGGCGAAGATGAACAGCCACACCAGCGGACGCACCAGCGCCGCGATGAAGCGCCCGCGCTGGTGGAGGAAGCGCAGCGCCTCGCGCCAGACGATGCCGCGCAGGCAGATCAGGTATTGCAGCGCCGAGAAGCCGCGGCGCGGAGCGGCAAGGGTCGCCTCGCTCATGCGTCACCCCCGGGCGTGCCGGTCAGCGACGCGAAGGCGCCGCGCATGTCCGCCGCACCGGCGGCGGTGATCACGGAGGCGGCATCACCCGCTGCGAGCACGCGACCCTTGTGCAGCACCACCACCGTATCGTCGGCCTCGATCTCGTCCATCAGATGCGTCGCCCACAGCACCGCGACGCCGCGCTCCCGCACCAGCGATCGCACATGGCGCAGGATCGCCCATTTGGAGGCGGTGTCGAGCCCGACCGTCGGTTCGTCGAGCACCAGCAGGCGTGGCCCGTGCAGCAGTGCGCGCGCGATCTCGACGCGGCGCATCTGGCCGCCTGACAGTTTGCGCGCGGCGTCGCGCGCGCGATCGGCGAGCTCGACCTCGGCGAGCGCGGCCTGCGCGCGCCTGCCT
>JADMIN010000237.1 GCA_015478575.1 Ktedonobacterales bacterium
CGCCCAACTCCCATGCCCTCGCCAACTCCCATGCCCTCGCCAACTCCCATGCCCTCGCCAACTCCCATGCCTTCACCCTCACCTTCACCCATCACCCGCCCATCGCCCGCCGCATCACCGCCGCTCACTGACACAGTGACAGCACCCTAGCCGCTCCCGTTACTGCTGTACCACTTGGCATCAATCGCTCCTGGAATGGGACATCGCGATGCCACCTCTATCCGGGGCACGTGGCGAATATGAGATTCCCTGCTTTCGCGGATTGCTCCCATCTGCTAGAATAGCGGTTGCCGCGGAGACGGAGTAGGTGTGCTCTCGTGCTCTTGTGCGGAACTTATGGAACATGTCGAGAAGGAGAAGGGGTTCGATGATGAGGCAACGACTTTCGGGACGCCGGATGGTGACGTGGCTACTGCCAGCGATGATGGTGGGTATCTTGGCCCTTGCGGGCTGTAGCGCGGGATCCACCACAGCCGGCACTCAGCCAACACCCAATGCCACAACGATCCTCCAGCGGGCGACCGCGGCGGATATCAAGGACATGACCTTTGCCATAAACGTCACCACGACGGCGGCTGGGCAAGTGCTCACCCTCACAGGCACAGGCAAGATTATCAAGAATCCTGGGCGGGCGCAGTTGGATGTTGGCACCACAGTTAGTGGCACAGCGCTCACCTTCAGTGTCATCACCGATACCGCCACCCAGGCGGGCTACGTGAAGTTTTCAGGCCTGAGCCTGCCGGGTTACTCCACCACTAAATGGACGAAAGTGACACTCAACGCCGCCAACGGGTTTGGTGCCGATACCTCACAGTTCACTGACTACAGCAAGTTGAACGGGGCGACGTTGGTCGGGGCGGAGACGATCAACGGTGTCGCGGTCTGGCACCTGCAAGGGAAGGAGAGTAGCACCGGCACGCCCGTGACCAGCACCGCCACGCCAGCCGACACGACCGCTGATTTCTATTTCCGCCAGGATAACTACTACCCCGCCAAGGCCACCGTGAAGACCACCGGTGCGACGCCTGTGGATGCCACGATCACCTTCACGGCGATCAACAGCGGGATCAGCATCACCCTCCCTGCGGCCAGCGACATCCAGCCAGCCGCATAGCTGAAAAGATCCACTCCCCTACCCCTTCTCGTTCGAGTGGGCAGGGGTGGGCGGTGGGTGCTTTCCCTAGCTCAGCAGGAATAGCGCGCCCACAGACAGGCGCCCCGGCACAGGTTAGAGTTCACGGAAGTGACGCAGCTTCTCAGCGGTCCATGTCACGATTTGCGCACGGGAACTCAGGCCGAGCTTGCCCAGAATATTCCCCACATGTGTCTCGGCGGTCCGCTCACCCACGACGAGTATCTCAGCGATGGCACGGTTAGATTTCCCCTGGGCGATGAGCGCCGCCACCTCACGCTCGCGTGCGGTCAACCCATCAAACGCGGCCTTGAGGGCGCGGCGCGAGGCTGGCGAGGAGGAGGGCGGCAACATCGCCAGCGCCCGCTGGCGGAAGAGCGCGCGTACCTCGGCGTCGGGCACGCGCACGGCTACTTCCTCGATCAGCGCGCGGGCACTCTGGGTGGCCCGCGCCGCCTCGACTTCGCGCCGCTGGGTGTGCAACAGCCGTGCCAACGCGACATCGAGATACCAGTGTATACTGACCGTCCCCTGTGCGACACCTGCCTGGCGGGCGGCGCGTAGGGTAGCCTCGGCTTCGGCCCAGCGACCCAGAGCACAGAGCGCATCACTGCGCTGCCGCGCGAGCCGCGGGATCGGCCGCGCTGGCGCCCCGCGCGTGGCCACCATCAGCAGCATATCCACCAGATCCAGCGCGAGCTGCGCCTCGCCACGGGCCAGCGCCAGATCAATGCGGGCACAGGCGAGGGATCGCTGCCCCATGGTCTGCGGCGCCCCCTCATCCGCCCCCGCGGCGGTGAGGACGGCCTCCGCCTGGGCGAAATCCCCCTGAATGACGCATACCGTCGCCAGATAGCCGGAGGCGCAATGAATCCAGTGCCAAGAGCCAATCTCCCGTGCCCGCGCCAGTGCCCGCTCATAGTAGGCGCGTGCGGTGGGCAGAGCCAATAGCGCACGGTAGATGGTGCCGAGCGTCCAGAGCGCGGCAATGCTCCACTGCGCGTGTTCAAGTTCCTCTGCCAGTGCGAGGCCCCGCTGCACCAGCGCTAATGCCCGCGCATACTCGCCGCTCGCCCCCAGACAACCGGCCAGGCTGATCAGCGCATAGGCCTCGCCGGGACGCCAGTGCGTCTCGTGGGCGAGCTTGAGCGCCAGCTCGCCGTAGCGTACGCTCTCCGCCACCTCGGTTGGCGCGCCGACCATCAGATCGGTCTGAAAGGCCAGGCCACATGTCGCCAGCGTGCCCAGGCTAAACGCGAGGCGCCGGTGATCGCCCAGTTCACGGAGGAGCGGAATTGCTTGCCCATAATACACAGTGGCCTGAAGCGGCTCGCCACCAAGCAGACTGGCTATTCCGAGAAGGGTCAGTGTGGCGGCGGTTCCCTGGTGATCGCCAAGATCACGGTAGATCTCCAGGGCTTTGCGGTGCTCGCGCCGAGCCACAAGTGGCTGATCCATGTAAAGGTGCCAGATTCCCAGGCAGTTGAAACTCCGCGCCAGCAGGCCGGGATCACCGAGCGTGCGCGCCGCGGTAGAGGCGCGCTGGTAATAGCGACCGCTGTGGGCATAGTCACGTCCAGCCCAGAGGGCGCCCAAGGCGAGCAGTATCCGCCATTGCACCTGGCGGTCGCCGCCATCAGTGGCGAGACCCAGAGCGGCCTCGAAGTCGGTGCGGGCATGCTCGAAGCCACCAAGCGCCTGGTAGGCCATGCCGCGTGCCAACAAGAGGGTAGGATGGACTTCGCCCAGTTGTCTCGCGGCTTCCAGCGCGTGGGTGAAGTGTTCGATAGCCGCCCGAGGCCCGGCGTGCGCGAGGGCGTGCGCACCCGCGTGGCGGGCATGCTCCAGTGTGGCGGACCACTCGCCCGCCGCGCTGGTGTGGTAGGTCAGATCGCTGTAGTGCGCGCCGAGTGTATCGGCGCCCCTTGGCTGTGCCAGCGCGGCGGCCACGGCGTGATGCCGCGCGCGCCGCTCCTCCGCCGGCAGGTCGTCGTAGACGGCGGCGCGGGTGCGCGCATGGTGGAAGCGCCAGCACGCAGAGGCGTCTTCCAGCAGCAGATGGGCGTCGGCCAACTCACGCAACGACTCGGCCAGCACATCAGCATCAGCGGGCAGTACCGCGCGCAACAGCGCGACATCGCACCGCCGACCCACAACCGCCGCCAGCGCCAGCACCTCACGCGCGGGCGCGCTCAGCCGTGCCACACGCCACCCCACGGTCTCGCGCGGATGTTCTGGCAGCCGCACCGCACGCATCGGCTGGGAATCCCAGGCACCGTCTTTGTAAAAGATAGCGCCCACGGCGACGAGCGCGTGCAGCATCTCCTCTACCGAGAGCGGATTGCCGCCCGTGCGGGCGTAGAGCATCCGGGACACCTCAGCGCGCGGCGGCCAATCCAACTGGAACATCGCCTGGGGCAACGCCCCGACCTCACGCGCGCTCAGCGGCGCCAGCGCCAGCGTCACGGTTGGCCCCGCGCGCTCCAACTCGGCCAGGAAGCCCCGCAGGGCGCGACACACTGTACCATCATCCGACACGCGATAGGAGAGCAGCAAGAGCACAGGCAAGGAGGAGATGCGGTGCGCGAAGAAGAGCAGGAATTCGAGGCTGACCTCATCGCTCCAGTGGAGGTCTTCAACGATGAGGAGCAAGGGTTGCCGCGTGGCCAGTGCCTGGAGGCCCTGAGCCAGCGTCGTGAAGAGGCGATGGCGCTCGCGTTCGAACGCGCCCCCTGTTGTGTGGTCGCCCGCGAATGCGAGGGGCAGCGGCGCCGCGAGGAGCGCGCCTAGCTCGTGCGCGGCGGGATCGAGCGCGGCGGTCAACTCCGCGGGCGCGCCCTGGGCGAGTGGCGCGCGCAAGAGATCGCGCAGCAGCGCATAAGGAACGGTGACATCCTGCTCGAAGCACTCTCCCTGGAGGACGCGCTGCCCACGTGCCACAGCGCGGGTGCGCGCCTCGGTGAGCAAGCGCGATTTGCCGATGCCGTCCTCGCCAGAGACCAGCGCCATGTGCCCCGCGCCAGCGGTGGTCTGCGCCAGCAGGCGCTCGATCGTCTCGAGATGCCGTTCGCGCCCAACAAGCACCGGGCAAGAGATAGGGCTATTGACCAGCAGCGCCACGGTGATGACCTTTCCATGCTGCTCGCCCACCATTCCTCGGGGACGGATCACACGACCGGGCCAGTCATCCAAGGCTGCGCACCAGCGGCCACACGACCTCTAGCGAGATGTCGGCGCTGGTATCGCCCCTATTCTACCACACGTTCGGAGTTTCTTCTCTCCCCCCGCCGAGAGCGACGACTCTTGTTCAGAAGAGCCGCGTGCCCAGTGGCGCGTCACGGTCAGGGACCACCAGGAGAACCGCGCCCTGCGCGTCGGCCACTCCCAGAGTGAGCGTCTCAGACTTGAAGCCAGCGATGCGGCGCGGGGGGAAATTCACCACGCCCAGCACGAGGCGACCCACCAGTTCGTCGGCGCGATAGTGGATGGTGATCCGGGCGCTGGATTGCTTGATGCCGATCTCTGGCCCAAAGTCAATGCGCAGTTGGTAGGCCGGCACGCGCGCGCCCGCCAGCGGCTCTGCGGAGAGGATGCGCCCCACGCGGATATCCACCCGCTCGAAGTCAGCGAGCGTGATCTCGCCTGGTTCTCCACCAGGTCGGTCGGCATCGGACATAAACACGCCTCCCAATATTGACAGCGGTATGCCACAATGATACACTGTCCAGGCTGGTTCGTTTGTTCGTTCCAGCGCATGCCAAGGTAGCTCAGTCGGTAGAGCACAGCACTGAAAATGCTGGTGTCGGCGGTTCGATTCCGCCCCTTGGCACCTCTTTTTGCGCCTCCGCGCCAGGGCGGCCGCGCCAGGGCGGCCGCGCCAGGGCGGCCCGCGCCAGGGCGGCGTGGCGTTCCTCATGCCATGCCACCCCATGCTACCAGCCCTCGTGATGGATGTAGGCGCTCGTCGGCGCGCGTCCACGTTTCAGCGAAGGTGAGGGCACATCCGGCGCGCGGTGGCCGATGGGAATCACCCCCACCGGCGTGACCTCGTCAGGAATGTGGAGCAGCGCCCGCAGGCCCGCCATATCAGGCACGCCAGCGAAGCCCGCCGCCAGCCCCGCATCCACCACCCCCAGCA
>JADMIN010000998.1 GCA_015478575.1 Ktedonobacterales bacterium
GATGAAGCCCGCCCAGCCTTCTGGCAGCGTGATGCGCGTGTCGGAGGCCATCGCCACCACCCCCAGCACCAGGATGAACGCGCCCAACGCCTCGGCGAGGCCCCCCTGCCAGCCCGAGATGCCAGGGGCCAGCGAGGGCGCGCTGGCGGCGGCCTTCGTGACGGCCACCTGCCCAAAGACGCCCACAATCGCCAGCGCCGCGACGAACGCGCCCACAAACTGCGCGATGATGTATTCCGGCACGCGCGCCCAGGCGAAGCGCCCCGCGCTCGCCAGGCCAATCGTCACGGCGGGATTCACATGCGCCCCCGACACGCGGCCCAGGGTATTCACGATGAGGGCCAGCGCCAGGCCATGCGCCAGCGCTGCGATGAGCAGCCCCACGCCCACGGGCGCCCCGCCCAATGTCGCGGCGACCCCTGCGCCGCCGCCGATCAGCACCAGCAAAAACGTGCCGAGCGCTTCCGCGACCAGCGCCTGTCCCCGACTTGGCTGTGGAAACATCTGTAACTTCTCCTACACGTGCAGATTAATCGCCGCCCGGCACGATGTCATCAGTGCCGGTGACAGGTGACAGCGCCGGAATAAGCGTCGCTGCCGGATCGATGCCAAGCTGGTTGATCACTTCCGCCTGGCCGCTGGCTTCCGCCGCGACCTGCGTGGCGATCAGCGCCACCTCAGGGCTATGCGCCCGCCCACGCAGGAAGACGCGCCCCAGGTTCGGATAGACCCCGATCATCTGGCCGTGGGTGCGCGGATCTTTCGCCAGCGCCCGCGCAATGGTCACGGCCAAGTCGTTGTCGGCCACCAGTTCGTTATGCGTCTCATGCAGCCCCGGAATATTGAGGACCAGATCGGAGATCACGCGCCGGTTCAGCGTGGAAGACACGTGGCCGCGCAGCCAGGCTTCGCCATCGATGACGCGCATCTCCACCGCGCGCAGATCCACGCGCAGCCGGGCGTAATTCCACAGGGCGTCGTGCATCTCGGTCAGCACATCTGCGTCGGCGCGATAGGGCGTTGGCGTTTCCCCATTCGGCAGGCGCACTTCTACGGTACGCCCACGCTCATCGATGGTTGTGATCCCGCTGGCCGGAACCAGGAC
>JADMIN010000999.1 GCA_015478575.1 Ktedonobacterales bacterium
GAGCAGGAGAATGTCCCCCACCTCCAGAGGGGTCGTACACAGGTAGGCCTCGACCCGGTCAGCGCTCCCCAGGCTGCGGTACAGCTGCCCACCCAGGGCCTGCTGCCCTGCCTCGAGGCGCGCCTGGGCGGCAGGCGCCGCCGCGCCCCTGGCTGCGGCATGGTCGAAGGTGAGCTGAGACAGTCCATCGCCCGGGTGATAGTAGTAGGTGCGGCTATTGCCCACGTTGGCGATGTAGGCGGTCGTCCCCAGGACCAGGGCGGCGGCGAAGGCGGTATCCACGCCACCCTCCCCAACCCTGGCCACCTCGGCCCGCTGCCGGAGGGCGACATTGGCCAGCTGTATGCCTTCGGCAAGGCTTTGCCCCACGGTCTCTTCGTCCGGCGCACCCCCGGCGAACAGGAGCGGCATGAGCGCCTGTCCCAGCAGCTGCACGGCAAGCTGGCTGGTTGAATACCGTCCCCGGCCCTCGCGCACGATCCCTCCATCGGCGACAAGAAACAACCCGACCGGCAATACCCCTGGTGTGACCTCCGGCCACCAGCACAGGCCCGAGGCCGAAAGCGCCGCATCTTCAAGCGCCGCCGCCCGCTTCCCGCTCCCGGCGTGGCAGCAGGAGGCCACGGCCAGCCCGATCCCCTCCCGCGCCTCTCCAGGGGCGACCAGGCCGATATCACCTGGACCCATGAGCACGGCGGGAAGCGCCGGCCGCGACCTCACCTGGGACGAGGTTTGGATCACCAGGTTGTGCAGGTAGACCGGCGCCTGGCTATCCACGTGGTCGCCGGTGGGGCGCTCTAAGGGCCTCGTCTCCCACTCGTGCGAGACGGTATCCTGGGGCTTGCCACTCCCCGCTGCGCCATCCTGATCCTCCTCTGCTGTGCGCAGGGAGGCCGCAGGGGACTGGGTGAGCATCAGGCGCGGGTCTGGGCGTCGGAACATCCGCAGCACCCGGCCTGCCGCATAGAGCCACAGGACGTAGGCGACGAGGAGCGCGGCGGATCGACCGATGGGCACCAGGTGCGCGGTGAGGGGGAAGAGCTCGCGCGCCTGGTGCCCATCGGTCGATCCGCCGCGCTCCTCGTCGCCTACGTCCTGTGGC
>JADMIN010000238.1 GCA_015478575.1 Ktedonobacterales bacterium
TCTCCTGTCGCGCTAGCCCTGGTCTTCGCCCAGCCGCAGCAGCCGTTCTGGCGCCTCCAGATAGCCCACCAGCGCACCGAGGAAGCGTGCCGCGGTCGCGCCATCCACCACTCGGTGATCGCAGGACATCGAGATCCAGGCGCCCGGACGCACGAGAATCGCCTCGCCGACGACGGTTGGCCGTGGCTTGATCGCGCCGAAGCCGACCACGCAGACCTCTGGGGGGTTGATCAGTGGCGCCCCGGTCTCCACCGGACCCGCCGCGCCGACGTTGGTGAGGGTGATGGTGCCGCCGGTCATGGCGCGCGCGTCGAGCTTGCCCTCGCGCGCCACCCGTACCAGCCGCTCCGCCTCGGCGGCGAGGCGCGCCAGCGAGAGGCGCTGCGCATTGTGGATCACGGGCACGACCAGCCCGCGCTCGGTATCGGTCGCGATGCCGACATGGATGGCGCGCTTGAGGACGATGGCATTGCCTTCCTCATCCCAGCGCGAGTTGAGGATCGGGTACTCACGTACCGCCGCGATCAGCGCGCCCACCAGCAGCGGCAGGAACGTCACATGCTGGCCAGCGAACGCGGCGTCATCGCGCAGGCGCGCGCGCAACACGCCAAGCTCGGTGGCATCGAAGAGGCCGTATTCGGTGAAGTGGGGAATGGTGGTGGCGGCGCGAACCATCTTCGCGGCGATCGCCTTGCGTAGCCCCACCGTACTGATGCGCTCTTCGTCATCCGTCGCGGCTGAGGCGGCGGCCCGCGTGGCGGTAGGCGTTGGAGTGGCGCTGGCCATTGGAGCGCCGGCCTCTAGGTCTTCGACGCGGATACGCCCGCCAGGGCCGGTCCCCGCGATGACGCTGAGGTCTATGCCGCGCTCCCGCGCCATCTTGCGCACGAGCGGGCTGGCTTGCCCGGCGCCTTCCGTGCGTCGTTCGCCGCTAGGCGCGGCTGTATTGGCGGGAGCCTGCTCTCTCGGCGTCGGGGCGTCGCCAGAAGTGGGGTGCCTGGCCCGCCGGGTGAAGGCTTGCGCCGGACCGCCGGAGCCATAGCCGACTAGCACCGGCCCCTGGCCATTCGCGGCGTCTTCGGTCGCGGTCGCGGCGGGGGGTGAGGTGGGGGAGGCTGAGGTGGCGCCTTCCTCGGCAATGGTGATCAGGGGCGCGCCGACGGGCACGGTATCGCCCGGCGCGGCATGCAGTACGCCCACGGTGCCAGCATAGGGCGAGGGCACATCTACCAGCGCCTTCGCCGTCTCCACCTGGCAGATCGGCTGGTTGAGCTGGATGCGCTCGCCCACCGTCACCAGCCACCGCACGAGCTGCGCCTCTTCCAAGCCTTCGCCCAGATCGGGCAGCCGGAACTGAGCCATGAACACCTCCACACTCTTGACCCAGACGTGACAGCCGTTCGGTCCGCATGCCCTGGCGATGATGCCCACGTGGGCGCGCGACGAAGGCTTAGTAGGCTCGCGTGCGATCAACCGCCTCGAGCACGCGATCCACATCTGGCAGAAACAGCTTCTCGAAGCGCGCGGGCGGGTAGGGCACGGTCGCGTTGCCCACGCGCTCGACCGGCGCGGCCAGCACATCGAAGAGGTCGTGCATCAGCCGCGCGGCAATCTCCGCCCCCAACCCCATGAACACTGGCGCCTCGTGAACGACAACCGCGCGTTTGGTCTTGCGCACCGAAGCGTTGATGGTCTCCATATCCAACGGGGAAAGGCTGCGTAGGTCTATCACTTCCAGCGACGTGCCCTCGCCCGCGGCGGTCTCCGCCGCGGCGAGCGCCACATGGACGGTCGGACCGTAGGCGAGAATGGTCGCATCGGTCCCCGCGCGGGCCACGCGCGCGCGGTCGAGTGGCAGCGCGGACAGGGGCAGGTCCAGTTCCTCACGCATCCAGTAGCGCGCCTTCGGCTCGAGGAAGATCACGGGGTCGGGATCTTGGATCGCCCCCGTAAGCAGGGCGTAGGCGTCGGCGGGCGTGGATGGCGTGACGACCTTGAGGCCAGCGGTGTGGACGTAGTAGGTCTCTGGGCTTTCTGAGTGGTGCTCTACCGCGCCGATGTTGCCGCCATAGGGAATGCGGATGACCACCGGCATGTTCCCCGCGCCGCGCGTCTTGGTACGGTACTTGGCGAGGTTGCTGGTGATCTGGTTGAAGGCTGGGTAAGAGAAGGCATCGAACTGCATCTCAGCTACCGGGCGAAAGCCTTTGAGCGCCAGGCCGACCGCGATGGCCGCGATGGCGGATTCGGCCAGGGGCGTATCGAAGACGCGCTCCGCGCCAAACGTTTTTTGCAGGCCGTCGGTGATGCGAAAAACGCCGCCAAGTCGCCCGATATCCTCGCCATAGACGAGCACGCGCGCGTCGTTGGCCAGCGCGTCATGCAAGGCCAGATTCAAGGCCTTGCCCAGCGTGATGGTCGTGCTCATGGCGTGCCTCCCGGCTCCAGCGCCGCGAGGAACTCATCGCGCTCACGGCGCAGAGAGTCAGGGGGATTGGCGAAGACGAGATCGAAGACTGTGCCGGGATGGGCGGGGGCCGCGTTGAGCAGCGTCTGCCGCATGGCGGCGGCGGCCTCCTCGGCCTCGCGCTCGGTTGCCTGGGCGAAGGCGTCGTCGAAGGCCGCGCGGGCGCGCAGATGTGCGGCACAGCGCGCAATGGGATCTTTCTCGCGCCAGGGGGCGAAGTCGGCCTCGGCACGGTAGCGCGTCGGATCATCTGAGGTGGTGTGCGGGCCGATACGGTAGGTCAGCGCCTCGATCAGATACGGGCCTTCGCCGCGCCGCGCCCGGTCAGCCGCCGCGCGCACGATGGCGTAGACCGTCAGTGCGTCGGTGCCATCTATGCGGACGCCAGGAAAGCCATACCCCGCCGCGCGCGCGGCGACGCGCCCAGCGACCTCCTCGGCCATCGGCACCGAGATGGCCCATTGGTTGTTCTCGCAGAGAAAGATGATGGGCGCCTGGAAGACGCCCGCGAAGTTCATCGCCTCGTGCCAATCGCCCGACGAGGTCGCGCCCTCGCCAAAACTCACGAGCACCGCAGTCTCGTCGTGGTCGAGCTTGCAGCCGAGCGCGAACCCAACCGCGTGTGGCACCTGCGTGCCGACGGAGATGATCAGCGGACCGAAACGATGCTCCTGGGGGGACCACGCGCCGTGCGTCAGCCCGCGGAACCAGGTCATCGCCAGCCCTGGCTCGATGCCACGGCAGACCGCCATCGCAAAGTCACGATAATAGGGGAAGATCCAGTCGGTGGGGGCGAGCGCCCGCGCGGCGGCCACCTGGATCGCCTCGTGGCCAGCGATGGGTCCCCAGAGGCCCAACTCCCCTTGTCGCTGGAGATTCAGCCCTTCGGTATCGAGGCGGCGACAGAGCACCATCAGGCGATACAACTCACGCAACCGCTCATCCGAGATAGCCGCCTGCCGCTCACCCTCGGCGGTCAAGACGCCATCGGCGGTCAGCAGCGCGGCGATGGGATCATCGGGTATGGCCTTGCCTGGCCCCCCCGGCTGGCGAGTGGTCGTCGTTTCAGCCATATCGTTTCCTCTCCTCCGCTCCTCTCCGCGTCGCGGCAATGGTATGCGGCTCCGTGTCGCTGGTTCCGCGTTGTCGGCGTGGTGGCGGGCTACTCCCGGCCATCTTCGCCTACCGTTTCCAGCGCCAGCGCCTCAACGTCCGCCGTGGGCGACATGGCCGCTTCGGCGCAGCGGCGCAGGTCCATCTCCTCCAGCACGCGCTTCTTGCCCAGGATGACCTTGACCAACTGAAAGGCCCGCGCGAGCTGATCGGGCGTCAGGTCGTACCCCAGCTCCTTGAGCTGCGCGTTGAGCGCGGCACGGCCAGAGAGCTTGCCAACGAACATGCGGCGTTCCGAGGGCGGCAGGCCGATATCCTCTGGGCGCATGATCTCATAGGTGCGGGTGTCTTTGAGCACGCCGTCCTGGTGGATGCCTCCGCCGTGCGCGAAGGCGTTGGCGCCGACCACCGCCTTGGTCCACTGTGGCCGCATGCCAGAGAGCCGCGCGATCAGTCGGCTGGTGGGGATGATCTTGGTGGTGTCCACGCGCACATCGAGATCCAGGTCTTTGCGGCGCGTGCGAATGGCCATCACGACTTCTTCGGTGGCGGCATTGCCCGCGCGCTCGCCTAGGCCGTTGACGCAGGTATCCACGCGCTCGGCGCCGTGCATCAGCGCGGTGAGGGCATTGGCCACGGCTAGCCCCAGATCATCATGGCAGTGGGCGGAGATGCGAATGGTTGGGAACTCGCGCCGCACCTCATCCACTAGCTCACCAAACTCCCACGGCAGCGCGAAGCCGACGGTGTCGCAGAGGGCCACGAAGCGCGCGCCCTCTTTCATCACGGCGTCAATCACTTCGAAGATGAAGTCGTGCTCGGTGCGCGTGGTGTCTTCGAGCGCGAAATCCACGTTGGGGGTATGTTGACGGCCACGCGCCACGCCGGTGCGCGCGAGCTCCAGCACTTCGGCGCGTGTCTTGCCGAGCTTGGCCTCGCGGTGGAGCGGTGAGGTGCTAATGAAGGGGTGAATAGATCCCTGGGCGGCATCTTGCACCGCCTCCCACGCGCGATCAATGTCACCGGGAAAGCAGCGGCAGATGGAGCAGATCTCGGCGGTGCTGACGTTGCGCGCGATGAGTCGGATGGCCTCGAACTCTGGCTCACCGGAAATAGCGAAGCCGCAATCAAGGGTATCGAAGCCCATATCGGCCAGCGCGCGCGCGATCTCCAGCTTCTCTTCGGCGAAGTAGTTGATGCCTGGCGTCTGCTCGCCATCACGCAGCGTCGTCTCGAAGAACTTCACGATTCGTGTCATGCGTTCCCTCCTCAGCACCACTCCCTTTGGCCTCCCTCCCTGGCGCGGGGGAGGATGTGTGCCTATGCGCCGCTCTCACGCCAGGGAGCGGCGCGGAGTGGCGTCTATTCGAGCCAGCTCAAGGGATACTGGGGATCGTCGAAGCGTTCGGCCTCAGTGCTCAACTTGAGTGGGAGGAAGGTATCTACCATCACCGCCAGTTCCTCTGTGCGCTCGGCGCCCAGGCTGCGCTCGACGGTGCCCGGATGCGGCCCATGCGGGATGCCGCGCGGGTGCAGCGTGAAGGAACTGACCTCAATGCCCTTGCGGCTGCCAAAGTTTCCGCTGACATAGTAGATCACTTCGTCCGAGTCAATGTTGCTGTGATTGTACGGCACTGGGATCGAAAGGGGGTGGTAATC
>JADMIN010001000.1 GCA_015478575.1 Ktedonobacterales bacterium
TCAGCGTGGTCCGCTCATTCCCTCGGATTTGGCTCGCTGTCGTTGCCAACTTCGCCGAAGGCCTGGCGTCTGGTACCTCCCATCTGAGGGGGCGGGGCGCCCGCTGCGCACGTCCGCGACCATCGGGCGGCTGGTACCTCCCATCTGAGGGGGCGGGGCACTAGCGACCGCCCCGTCCACCTCCTCTGGGCGCGCGCGAACTCTAGAGCTCGCGCCCACTCAAAATGGCTCCCTCGTCCTCTTCATGCCTTGTCCCCCATCATGCGCTAGGGACAGGCAAGGGTGCCTGGCACACCGCGAGAAACAGTGAGCAAAATAGCGGTGCCGAGACGGCGGCAATGCCGTTAGCGGTGCCGGTAAACATCCAATTGGCGGCTTCCCCAAAGACTTGCCGCGCAATCCAGCCCAAGAGCTGGTCATCCGCGAAACCAGAGAACGCCTTCTCAAGCACTGGCTCCCAGTAGCTCCCCAGTCGGCTTGTCAGTGCCCCAAGAGGATTGAAGAAAGCCCCAAAGAAGGTGCCAAGCCCGTTGACAACCGGCTGGAGATAATCGAGCAGAACGGAGAAGCCTCTGATCCGCGCGGCAAACGCGGTGATCCCGTTTGATGTCCCAAAAATTCCGGCGGCAAGGTTCCCGACAAAGACGAGGATGTCCAGGACATCCCGGATGATGCTGGTGAGCGCACTCACGAAAGGAATCAGCGCCATCAAGTCTCCGCCAATCGCAGCGACAAGCGACGAAAACAGCGTTGGAAGCTGCCTCATCAGGTCGGTGATGTCTTGTTTCCCCGTGTTCCCATTAATCCAGGAGATCAGTGCGGACATCCCATTCAGTATCCGCTGGCCGTTCGCGAGACACGTGGCGTCACACTGGGCACGGGGAGGATTGCCACCGCCACCACCGACGGTCGGGCCACCACCACCGCCACCACCACCACCACCTACGCCGCCGCCACTCCCGCCAGGTGGCGTGCCCCCACAGTTGGCGGTGCAGGGCGGGGGTGGCGGCGGGGGTGTCCCCCCACCTCCACTCCCGTCCATGCCCATAGCCCGCTGGCCACTCGGATCGGTGCGCGTCTCCGGGTTGCCTCCCACATA
>JADMIN010001001.1 GCA_015478575.1 Ktedonobacterales bacterium
CTCCACTGGGCGGAGCTAACGTCCCCACCGAGACGGCACCCACTGAGATGGCCCCCACTGAGACGGCGCCCAGCCAGGGAGCACCTTCTGGCGAGGCAACGCGCTAGCATGGCCACACCAGACATCGCCGAGCGGCTTCTCGCTGGCGACCGGCGCGCGCTCGCGCGCGTCGTCACCCTCATCGAGAATAACGCCCCTGAGACACGTCAGATCCTCGCGCGGCTGCATGCGCATGGCGGGCGCGCCCATATCGTCGGCTTCACCGGCTCGCCTGGCGCGGGCAAGAGCACGCTGGTGATGCGGCTTGCCCGCGAGTTGCGCCGCCGTGACCAGCGTATCGGCGTCATCGCCGTGGACCCCAGCAGCCCATTCACCGGTGGTGCCATCCTCGGCGACCGCATCCGCATGCAGGAGTTGGCCGGTGATCCTCAGGTCTTCATCCGGAGCATGGCCAGCCGCGGCAGCCTGGGCGGCCTGGCCGCTACTACCCGTGATGTCACGCGCGCGCTGGATGCCGCTGGCTATGATATCATCATCGTCGAGACGGTCGGCGCGGGTCAGGCGGAGGTCGAGATCGTGCGAGCGGCGCAATCCGTCGTCGTGGTCGCGGTGCCAGGCATGGGCGATGATATTCAGGCCATCAAGGCGGGCATCCTCGAAATCGCCGATATCTTCGTGGTCAATAAGGCCGACCGCCCCGGCGCGGACCAGACCGCCGCCGAGCTACGCATGCTCCTCAGCCTGGATGAGCACCGCGGCGAGCACGTCTGGCGTGTGCCCATTCTCAAGACCAATGCGCATACGGGCGAGGGGGTCCCCGCGCTCGCGGATGCGCTCGCCGAGCACCTGATCTCTCTGCGCGAGACGGGCCAGCTTGCCGCTCGCGGCGGCCAACAGGTGCGGAGCGAGATGCTGGCGCTGCTGCATCAGGCGCTGCTCGCGCGTATTGAAGCCACTATCGGTCCAGAGGAGTGGGATCGGCTGGTGACCGCCACCGTCGAGCGCAGTCGTGACCCCTACACTACCGCTGACGAACTGGCCCGCCGCATTGGCCTCGCCCCTAGCGCGACCACGCCCCCCTGATCACGCCCCCCTGACC
>JADMIN010000239.1 GCA_015478575.1 Ktedonobacterales bacterium
CCTCAACCGCGAGGTCAAGCGCCGGACCGATGTCGTCGGCATCTTTCCCAATGCGGCGACGATCGTGCGCTTGGTGGGAATGCTGCTGGCCGAACAGCACGACGACTGGCACGTGGGTCGGCGTTACTTCAGCGCCGAATCGGTCGGGAAGCTCGCGCCCCAGGTGCCAGGAGCGCCGCCTGGGGAGGGGGCGGGCGTCTTGCCGCTGGCGGCTCGCGAGCCGCCAGCGGCAACGAGCATGGGGAGCGATGGGAATCACCTATTCCCACACGTCCCTGGACACATACGGCGCTACCATCGTCCGTTGGGACAGGTGTCGCCTGGGCATCACTCCTGGGGAGTGTTAGTAGGAGAGGCATGATGAAGTATCTTCTCACGTCCGCTGGCATCAAGAACACGAGCATCCACAACGCGCTGGTCGACCTACTGGGCAAGCCGATCGCCGAGTGCGATGCCCTCTGCATCCCCACTGGGGGGTACGGGAGTTCTTATGGCAGTCCTGCTGGGATATGGCGTTTCATCAGCGGACAGTCCGCCCAACCCATGTGCGGATTGGGGTGGAAGTCGTTGGGCGTACTGGAACTCACCGCACTGCCCAGCATGGGTGACGAGCGCTGGGTCCCCTGGGTCCGAGACGCAGACGTCCTGCTGGTGAACGGCGGCGACGCCCTGTACCTGTGCCACTGGATGCGCCAGTCCGGCCTGGCGGACCTCCTGCCGTCGCTGCGCGAGACGGTCTACGTAGGATTCAGCGCCGGGAGCATGGTGCTGACCCCCAGGATCGGAGAGGACTTCGTCGGGTGGAAGCCGCCAACGGGTAGCGACAGCACATTGGGCATCGACAACTTCTCGATCTTCCCACACGTGGATCACCCCGATTTGTCGGAGAACACCATGGCCGCCGCGGAAAAATGGGCCGCCGGGCTTGGGGGTCCGGCGTATGCGATCGACGACGAGACCGCCATCAAAGTGGTTGACGGCGCCGTCGACGTCGTCTCCGAGGGGCACTGGAAGCTGTTTACCCCTAATACACCACTTCAGCCCTGAGCCGTGCGCGCTCCAGCGTAGGCTCTCAGCGCCGAACATGCTAGCATGAGGTGCGACCACTGATCGTTCGCACGATGAGGCAAGGAATATGAAGCATGTCACAGACACCAGGCGCAGGCGAAATCTATCCTGGCGTGACGATAGACCCACAGATCGTGCATGGGAAGCCCATTTTTACTAGTACACGCATCTTGGTGGCTCCCGTGCTGGGAGCCTTGGCCGCTGGCGATAGCATAGAAACGGTCTGCGCTGCCTGTGGGATGACACCAGAGCGGATACAAGCTGGTATCGGCTACGCGGCCAGCCTGGTCGCGCACGAGCACGTCTATAGGATCGCTCATGCCTAGCGCGCTGGGTAGCGGTTCCACGAGCTTGGCGAACTCTGGCGGTTAGCATTTCCTGGTGGACGAAAATCGTCCACGACTGCTGGCGCCAAGGTGACGAGCCGCTGGCTATCAGGCCGAGGACATCCGCGATATTGGTTTAGGCACGCATCCTGACGCCGATGTTTGGCGCTCTGCCCAGGCGCGGAAGCGGACACTCGTCACCCAGGATAGCGACTTTGCCGACATCCGCGCCTATCCAGCGCCTCATGCGGGTATCGTGATTGCCGACCTGCCTGATCGGCTCACGACCGCGACGAAGACGCACGTCATCCTTGGTGGTCTAGCACCCCTGGTCGGACCGTCCCTCGCGGGCGCGGTAGTAACGATCTCGCCAGGGCGCATGCGAGTGCGTCGGTGAGACTGATCAACACACCCAAAGTGGATGCCTTTGCTATGCGGCGATGCCATGCGTGGCCCCAATTTTGACCCCCGTCGAGCCAGCGCGTGTATCGCGCGATCTGGCTGGGATGTGAACACCTAGGGGAGAGCATCCACCCCCGCGCTATGGGGCACGATTATCACTCTCTTGATGGAAGCGTTCGAAATACGGCCTTCCTCCGTACGATCTTGGTGTATGCTGTTCCCGTCCGTTTCCGCTTTTCATCCGTGGCAGGAGAAAAGAGGGGCAACACGCCCCCAGGAGTTCTCAGCGAAGGCCGCCTCGCCTCGGCGGGACGACTTACGCGATAAAGAGAGAGAAGATTCACTCATGGTGGATGAGCGACAGCCCACCCCCAGGCGCACCCGATTCCGCACGCACGCCACCGCACATGCTGATCGCATGGCGGGAGAGCGCACGCCCATGGCCGCCGCGGGCCTAGTGGCGGATGTCGCCAGCGATGGCGCATCCCGCACCGCCACGACGCTGGACCCGCGCGATGCCCGCTCGCTCGCGAGCCTGACGCGGCGGCAGCCCGGTGGCGCCTATGAGGTGAGCGACGCCGATCTGGTGCGCGCTATCCGTGCCTGGAACGCGCGTGAGGAGAGAGAGGTCGTCAGAAAACTCTGTGAGGTGCTGGCCACGCGCTGCCAGCCAGAGTTCCAGCGGCGCTCCTGGGGCCTGCGCCACCAGCCACAACTGATGGAAGACGCCATCTCTGGCATGACCGAGCAACTCTTGCGCGAGGCGCTCGATCCCAGCGAGGAGTTCATGCTGATGAACTTCATTCACTACCTCCGCTGCCTCTGCGCTGATAACTTCAGCCGCGTGTTGCGGCAGGAGGGCCTGAGCTATCGGCGCGATGCCCAGGGCCGTCCCCTGGGACGCCCGCAACATGTCCCCCGCGCGCTCATGGACCGCATTGACGTTGAGACGGACGAGCACGAGGAGGGCACGGGTTCCGGGCGCGAGCTTGCCGCCCGCGAAGACCCCCTGGGCGCGCGCTTGGCCGCGCTGGAGGCCGAGCGCATTCTCGCCTACCTGCCCGATCCACTGGATCAGCACATCATGGTACTGCGGGCACTGGAGCACATGCGCTGGGATGATATCGCGCGCCTCTGCGGCAAGACCGAGCGTACCATGCGCCTGCGTTATGAGAAGGCCCGCGTGCTGCTGCGCGAGCGCATCCTAGCCGAGGTTGAGTGAGCGCAAAAAGCGATTCCGGCAAAAAGGTGATTCCGGCAAAAACGGCAATGACGGTGATAACGATCACCTACGGCGGAGATAGTAGGACATGGCAGAGACGACAGAGGGCGAGGAGCGAGAGCGGATGGCAGACACACAGAAGGGGCCACGGGCGCCCCGGAGCACACAGACGAGCGCTGGCCGGGCGAACGCTGAACCGGCAAGCGTCGAACTCCTGCGCGCGAAGCGCGCGCTGACCAGCGCCCGCGCCCGCGGCGAGGACGGCGCGCTGACCCATACACTGGCGGCCTATCCCCGCCACACCACCGCCCTGATCGCGTTCGACGCGGCACTCCTCGCCACCTCCAGCTATGAGAACGAGGCGCTCACCGCCGAGACGACCCACATCGCTGAGCGCGCCCTCGCGCGCGCGCTGGCTGCCGTCTTCCCCGCCGCGCCCGTCGCGCAGGCCGCACTCTCCCTCAAGGCCTTGCGCCAAGCCCGGCGCATTCCCATGCCAGAGGCCGCGCGGCAACTGGGGTTAGGCGTGGATGTGCTGAGCTACCTAGAGGCGGGACGCATCGCCGCGAGCACCGTCCCTGAGCGGCTCGTACGCGCACTTGGGAATCTGCTCGGTACCGCCGCGGAGCAAATCGGCGCCGCCCTCCAGGGCCAGGCCGCGCTCACCCCCGCCTTGCAACGCAGCCGAGGCGGCGCGCGCAAAACACCACCAGCGGCACCAGCCACCACGCCGCTCGCCTTCGCGGACGCGGTGCGCACCAGTCCCGGCATGACACCCGAACAGAAGGCGACCTGGCTCGCTGAGGAACGCTGAGGAACGCCCCACGCGCTCCGCTAGTCCGCTTGCGCGCAGATGCGCTGGTAACCCGAATAAATCATCACACAGAGCACGGCCGCGGTCAGCGCCAGCAACAGCGCGCCCAGCAGCGGCAGCGCCGACTCCGCCGACGAGGCGCGCGTGGAGCTGGCAGGCACCGGCGCGGTGGCGCCGCTCTGCACACTCAGCAGCAGTGAGCTATAGAGGAAGCCCATGACGAATATCGTCACCGGAATGGATGGCAGCATGAATTTCAGATAACGGCGCGCGACATCCTCTTGGCGCGGCGGGCGCCCACCGCGCAGCACCACCGAAAATGGGCGGTCATCGGCATCACCAATGAACGCGCGCGGAAAGCGAATGATGCGCCCATCTTCTTCTGGCGCCGGGAGGCCTGAGAGCATACTGCACCCTTTCACCGGTGCGCGCCGCGCCGGAGCGGCGACCCAGATGGTCTCGTCTTCTGTAACCTGAAACGTGAGAGTTGGCGAGAAGTATCACCCACCGGCAGCCACACGCCGCGGCCACCTTCAGCGCGGAGAGCCGCCAGCGTGTATAATAGAGAGACTCTGAACGTGAGGTATCCTCCCGGCCGTCATCGGCCAGAGGATGGGTGGTGACCGCACACGCTTAGGCACACGGTCCCCCGCCAGAGCATCCCGCGATACTATGAGGTGACACCCTATGGGGAATGGACATAATCGCAACAAACGCGGGCGAGGCGCCTCGCGCGCGCGCCCCGGCCCCGCGCCCCAGCAGCGCCCTGCCAGCGTGGGCGAGGCACCCGGCGGACCCGGAAAGGCCGCCACGTCCGCGGCATCCCAGACGCGCGATGGCACCAAGCCGCGCCAAGAAGTGAGCCAGAGGAGTACGAGAGCTATGGGCGCGCCGCCGAGCACGACGCCCCGGCAGCGCCCACCACAGCCGCTCCGCGCTACCACCCAACCGCCGCGCGCTGATCTCCCTCCACGCACACCCGCACCCCACCGAGGAGCGGCGGCTGAAGGGGCGATTCTGCGCCACGAGGAGCCGCTCCCGCGCGCCCACGGCGACATGTCGGCGGCGTCTGGCCCACGCGTCCCCGCGCCTAGCGGGCATTCGCGCCCGGCGGGCCGTGAGAATGGCTGGCATCCGGTGCCCCATGCCAGCGGGGTCTCCTCCGGCGCGCCAGAGAGCGAGGCATTCCAAGCCGTCCCGCTCGCCATCGTCGCGCCGTGGCCTCCCGCCCCCACGAGCGCATTCAATCGGGCTGAAGCCAAAGCGGTCACGGCCAAAGAGGCCGCGGCGGCGAGCGAGCCAGCAATGCGCGCTGAGTGGATTGAGCGAGAACACGCTCCGGTAGGCACACCGAGCGCGCCCTCCGGCCACGCGCCCTTCCGCCCAGAAGTGCGG
>JADMIN010001002.1 GCA_015478575.1 Ktedonobacterales bacterium
CGCTGGAGCCGAGCTTTTTGGCCTCTGGGGCGCCCTCTTTGCCTCGCCTGTGGCGGGCGTCGTCCAGGCAGTGGTGGTCACGTTCTGGTCAGAGTATCGTCGCACGCACCCAGAGGAGTTTCCTGGCCTTGTCACCGTCGCCGGGGAGGATGGCCCGCGTCCGCCCGGCCCCGATCGGCATCAGCCAGGGCGCGGAGTGCGCCGCCCGCGTGACTTCCGCGGCGTCTTCTTCCGCTGGCGCGCTCCCGCGCGCCCCTAGCGCTCGCTCGCCCTGAGCGCTAGGCGTCACCTCTGCCCTCAGGCCGCGCCGCATGCCCACCTGCGCTGGATGCGCCAGCGAGAGCACCCGCGCCCTTCAGGGCGCGGCGTGCCATCCTCCAACCGCACACCCCATCGGAGTCTTAAGGCGTTGGTAGGGCACCCTGCGCCACCTCCATTGCCAGGCGGTAGGCGACGCGGCGCGGGATGCCCGCGGCTCCCGCCGCCAGCGCCGCCGCGTCGCGCGTACGCACGCCCTGCGCCAGCAGGCGCCCCAGGTGCTCGCGTGCCCGCGCCTCGCGCTCATCCACTGGGATAGCCTCGGCTCCCGCGGGCGCGCCCGCGATGACGAGCGTGAACTCGCCGCGTGGCGCGCTCTCCGCCGCCACCCGCGCCCGCAGCGTAGAGAGGGGACCGCGCCGCCACTCCTCGTGGAGCTTGGTCAGCTCGCGTGCTAGCGCCGCCTGGCGGTCACCCAGCACGGCCAACAGATCATCCAGGCAGACCAGCAGCCGGTGCGGCGCCTCATAGAGGATCAGCGTCTCAGATGCGCTCCGCACGCGCTCCAATGCCGCGCGCCGCTCCGCCGACTTGCGTGGCGGAAAGCCAAGAAACGTGAAGCGGTCAGTGGGCAGGCCAGAGGCGATGAGCGCGGCGATGGCCGCCGACGGTCCAGGCACGGGGATGACCAGGTAGCCCGCAGCGATGGCGGCGCGCACCAGTTCCTGGCCGGGGTCAGAGATGGCCGGCGTCCCCGCGTCGGAGACGAGCGCGACATCACCCTCTCCGAGCGCGGCGAGCACGGTGTCCGTACGCGCGACGCCGCTATGCTGGTGATAGC
>JADMIN010000240.1 GCA_015478575.1 Ktedonobacterales bacterium
CAGTTGGGCGGGGAACCGCGCCAAGAACTCGCGCACTTTTCGCTCAAAGCCGGGGGGCAGGTCAGCTTGCAAGCCACCGGGCATGATGTAGCTCGTCATCATGCGCACCCCAGAGCACAACTCGAAGATATCGAGGATCACCTCGCGCTCGCGGAAGCAGTAGAGAAAGACGCTCTGCGCGCCGAGGTCGAGGGCGCTGGTGCCAAGCCAGACCAGGTGGCTGGCGATGCGTTGCAGTTCGGCGAGGATGACGCGGGCGAACGTGGCCTTCTCCGGCACATCAATGCCCAGCAGCTTCTCGACCGCCAGAGAGTAGGCCAGATTGTTGCAGAGCGGCGCCAGGTAGTCCATACGATCGGTAAGCACCAGCGCCTTGAAGTAGCTCTTGGCCTCAGCGGTCTTCTCGATACCCGTATGCAGATAGCCGATGTCGGGTCGCGAGGTGAGGATCGTCTCGCCATCCAGCGTCAGCACCAGCCGCAGCACACCGTGGGTAGAGGGGTGCTGTGGTCCCATATTGATGGTCATCGTATCACGGCGCGTGCGCTCGTCGAGCGGTTCGCTCTCCTCAAGCTCAAGCCCCATGCGATCCTCACGCTGCATGCGAAATCCTCTATCTCGGCCGCGGCTCACGTCGCGTGCCTGGTGTTGCCGGTTACTCGCCCTTCGGTTCCCGCCAGCGCTCCAACGCGGCTGGCCCGTCGGCGGCGCTCCCCGTCCCTTCGGGGTTGCGTAATGTCTGCTGGCCGATGCCCTCGGGCAGTGGCGCCGCGAACGCGACTTGCCCGCCCCAATGCGGCTCCGGTAGCTGGATGCCGGTCAACGGATAGTCTTTGCGCAGGGGGTAGCCGACCCAATCGAGCGGCATCAGGATGCGCGTCAGGTTGGGGTGCCCAGCGAAGCGGATGCCAAACAGGTCGTAGATCTCGCGCTCGTACCAGTCTGCCGCGGGCCAGATTCCCGTGACCGATGCGACCTCTGGGCTGGGGGTCTCCCCATCGCCAACGCGCACCTTGAGCCGGACGACCGCGCGGGTTGCCAGCGAGAGGAGGTGATAGACAACGTCATAGCGCGGCTCGCGCTCCAGCCAATCCACCGCGGTGATATCCGCGAGGAAGTCATAGCGCAAGGAAGGCGCGTCGCGCAGCGCCTGACAGACCGGGGCAAGGCCCATCGGACGCAGGATCATGGTGGTCTCACCGCGATATTCGATGACCTCCTCGACCTCCGCGCCGAACCGCTCACGCACCAGCGCGACGGTGGCTCGCGCCAGCGGGTTGGGCGGCGTGGCCAAGAGCGGCGCGCCTTTTTGCTGTTCGTCAGCCATCGTCTCTCCTCTATCGGTCGTGGCGATGCCGTGGTGACGGCGTGGATGCGTCGGGTTAGTCTTCGCTGCCCAGGTAGGTCTGGCCGCTGATCTTGAGCGGGTCGGGCGGGTTGGGGATGTGCTTGCGAATCTTCTCTTGTAGGAGGTTGAGTCCCTGGAGCAGCATATCGGGCGTCGGCGGGCACCCTGGCACGTAGACATCCACTGGCACGATCTTATCCACCCCCTGGATAATGGCATAGTTATTGAAGACGCCGCCACACGAGGCGCACGCGCCCATCGCGAGCACCCACTTTGGCTCCGGCATCTGGTCGTAGATATGGCGCAGCACGGGCGCCATCTTCACCGAGAGCCGCCCGGCCACGATCATGAGGTCAGCCTGACGTGGGCTAGCGCGAAAGACCTCGGCACCGAAGCGCGAGATATCCCAGCGTGAGGCGCTCGCTGACATCATCTCGATGGCGCAACAGGCCAGGCCAAAGGTGGCCGGCCAAAGCGACGCGCTCCGCCCCCAGTCAATCAGCTTGCTGACCTGCGTAAGCAGGATGTTGCCGCTGTGGGGCGCCTCTAGCGAGTGCGGGCCGCGTGGCGTCTGGGTGTTGCTGTAATATTGGACGGGCGCCCAGGGATTCACGCGCTCAGGGACCTGGGGCGCGGCGGTCATCAGCGGCGTTTCAGGCCGTGCTGTTCCAAGCGCTCCTGGCGTGTGCTCCTTGGAGTCTATTCCCATGTAAAAGCCCCCTTGCGCCAGACATAGAAAAAGGGAATGAAGAGAATGACGGCGAAGATCGTCAGTTCCACAAGCCCCTGCACCTTGAGTTGACGCATGAGAATGGCCAGGGGAATGATCGAGGCCGCTTCTACGTCGAAGATGATGAAGAGCATACCAGTGACGAGATACTTCACAGGGAAACGCCCGTGCGGTGCCTCGACGTTGCGAATACCAGACTCGTATGGAGCGGCCTTTTCAGGTGTGGGACGCTTGGGGCCGAGGATGAAGGTGATGGCGATGACGAAGACCGAGAAGAGAAAGGCCAGGGCCATCAGTATAAGCACAGGGATCACCGCGGGCATTGGCACAAGCCCTCCCTCCAGTATCGCACCCACCAGTATCGCACCCACCAGTATCGCACCCACACGACCGCCCACGCGCCACAGGGTGGTGTACTACACGCGACGCTTGCGGCAGCGCACCATAGGATAATGTAACACGATGGGTCGGGTGTGTCAAACCGGCTGAAATCGCGCGAGTCCGCTTCAAATACGGCCCCGTGGCCATTTGGGCGCCATGTGGTGGGGAGGATGGAGAGGGTGACGGGTGGGGCGAAGCCCAGGGCGGCGGGCATGAAAAAAGACCCCGCGCGGCAGTGCGAGAGGCCCTGGGGGAGATGAGGGGGCTCGAACCCCTGGCCTCGACAGTGCGATTGTCGCGCTCTCCCAACTGAGCTACATCCCCAGGCGCAGAGTAGTATACCACTTCGCGCCGCTCGTTGCAAGAGCCGGTTCACACGCACACGGGTCGGTGGCTGAAGGCGGTCGGGGAGCGTGGCTAGGCGGTCAGACCAGTGACCACGCCGTAGGCTTGTGGCCGCGTATGTCGCGTGATACGCTTACCCGAAGAGGCCGAGGGAGTGGGGCCGATGCTCTTGCCGCATGGCTGGCATCGTGGCGCTCTCGTGCTCTCTGTAGTAGGTGCGATTGGTAGTAGGTGCGATTGCACACACGCATGCGCTAGGAGGCGCCCGCATATGCCGACCACGTTACAGATCGGGGCGGTCTTCCCCCAGACGGAGATCGGTGCTGATCCTGTCGCCATCCGCGAGTACGCCGAGGCGGTCGAGGCGATGAACTTCAGCCACATCCTCGCCTATGACCATGTGCTCGGAGCGGATACCGCCTCGCGGCCCGGCTGGTCCGGCCCTTACACCAGCGAGACGCTCTTCCATGAGGTCTTCACGCTCTTCGGCTATCTGGCCGCGCTTACGCGAAGGGTCGAGTTAGTAACCGGTGTGGTGATCTTGCCGCAGCGGCAGACGGCGCTGGTGGCGAAGCAAGCCGCCGAGGTGGACGTGTTGAGCGGCGGGCGGTTCCGACTGGGCATCGGCGTGGGCTGGAATCCAGTGGAATACGAGGGCCTGAACGAGGATTTCCATACTCGGGGCGCGCGCAGCGCCGAGCAGATCGAGGTGCTGAAGGCGCTGTTCACTCGGCCGGTCGTGACCTACCAGGGCCAGTGGCACCATATTGTCGCCGCGGGCATCAATCCCCTGCCAGTGCGGCGGCCCATTCCCATCTGGTTGGGCGGCCATGCCGATCAGACGCTGCGACGCACCGCCCGGTTAGGCGATGGCTGGCTGCCGCAACTGCCGCCAGGCGACGAGGCGCGCGAACTGGTCACTCGGCTACGCGAATACACGCGAGCGGCTGGCCGACCAGAGAGTGCCGTCGGCATCGAGGCGCGTCTGACGCTCGCCCGCACTCCTGAAGCTGGATGGGCGCGGTACGCGGAGGCCTGGCACGACCTGGGCGCGACCCACCTGACCATCAACACGATGGGTGCGGGCCACACCACGGTCCAGGCGCATCTCGACGCGCTGCGCCAGGCGAAAGATACCCTTGGAGTATGACGGGACATTGCCGCGGCACATGATGATTTCAAGGGGATGATCTAGGGCGACGAATCAGGGGCGACGACGCTCCGTGCGCTTTTGCCAGAGGAGGAACGATGCGCGACGCATTTCGCGCCATCCTGCTGACCGAGCGGGATGGCCAGGTTTCCGCTGCTCTTGAGACGCTCCAGCGCGATGCGCTGCCCGCGGGCGATGTGCTCGTGGAGGTAGCGTACTCTAGCCTCAACTACAAGGATGCGCTGGCCCTGACCGGCCGCAACAAGGTTGTGCGGAGCTATCCGATGATTCCAGGCATAGACCTGGCGGGCACCGTGGTGGAAACGACCACGCCGGCGTATGCGCCTGGCAATCGGGTGCTGCTGACCGGCTGGGGGGTGGGCGAGCGCCACTGGGGCGGCTTTGCCCAACTGGCACGAGTGAAGAGCGAGTGGCTGGTGCCTCTACCCGATGCGCTCTCGCTCGAAGAGGCGATGGGGATTGGCACGGGAGGCTTCACCGCCATGCTCTGCCTGATGGCGCTAGAAGAGCGTGGGCTGAAGCCGGATGAACGCGAGGTGCTGGTGACGGGCGCGGGGGGCGGCGTGGGCGGGATGGCCGTGGCGCTGCTCGCCAACCTCGGCTATGCTGTCGCCGCGGCGAGTCGGCGTGCTGAGATACACGACTATCTGCGCTCACTTGGCGCGCGCCCGCTCGTGAATACGGCGGAGTTGACCGCGCCAGCGGGACCGCTGGGGTCAGCGCGCTGGGCGGCGGTGATTGATACGGTGGGTGACGCGACGCTGGCGGGCGCGCTGCGCACGGCGGCCTATGGCGCGAGCGTGGCGGCCTGTGGCAACGCGGGCGGCAATGAGCTGCGCACGACCATCCTGCCCTTCATCCTGCGTGGCGTGAGTCTGCTGGGCATTGATTCGCTGCCAGCCCCTTTCGAGCGGCGTAAAGTGGCCTGGGAGCGGCTGGCGCGCGAGCTGCCACGCGAGGCGCTGGCGCGCATGATGCGCGTGGAGCCGCTCGGTGAGGTGCCCGCGCTGGCGCACGAGATCTTGGGGGGGCGCATCCGCGGGCGCGTCGTCGTGGATGTGAACGCCTGAGGCCATGTGCGCCGCCGGACCGTGCCGCGCTCAGTCCGCTTTGTGTGGGCGCGGTGGCTCCATCAGTCGCGTCAGCACCGGCTGGATGACCTCGATCGGTGGCGCGAAGAGCGAGGGCTGCTCGGGGTCGGCGAAGAGCGAGGCGAAGTCCTCGGCAT
>JADMIN010001003.1 GCA_015478575.1 Ktedonobacterales bacterium
CGTATCTGGCGACGCGCTTGCAGGAGAGGAGCGGGCCAGCCGTCCTGGCGGGCTTCGTCCTCACGGGCCTCTTGGTCAGTGTCGTCATTAATTTTGTCCTGCTGAAGTTGGCGCTCTCCCCGTTGACGCGCCTGGGTGAGACGATGCGCCAGGTGCAGGCGGGCGATCTGACCCGCAAGGCGCCCGTCACCGGACGCGATCCGGATGCCGACCAGCTCGCCGCCACCTTCAATACGATGATCGAGGCCATCAGCGGGCTTACCAAGACGCGGGCCAGCCAGATTCTGCATGCCCAGGAGCAGGAGCGCAAACGCATCGCGCGTGAGCTACATGACGAGACCAGCCAAGTGCTCACTTCACTGCTCATCAGCCTCGCGCTGCTCGAAGAGTCGGTGACCACTGAGGAGGCGCGGATGCGCATCGCCGATACGCGGGCGCTGGCGCACCAGTCGTTGCGCGCGGTGCGCAACCTGAGTATTGATCTGCGCCCAAGTGCGCTCGATGACCTGGGACTGTTGCCCGCGCTGCGGTGGTATATGAAAGAGTACCAGCAGAAATGCGGCATCGAGGTGGAGTTTAGTGCGCAGGGCCTGAAAGAGCGCGTGCCACCGGAGATCGAGACCGCTGTGTATCGCATCATCCAGGAGTCGCTGACGAACACGGCCAAGCACGCGCACGCGCGCCAGGTCAGGGTAACGGTCGCTGAGAGCGGCGGCCAGATCCAGGCGCATGTCTGTGACGATGGGGAGGGCTTCGATGCCCAGAGCATGCTCAAGCGTCCGTGGCAGGATCGCGGGCTGGGGCTTGCTGGCATGGTTGAGCGCGCGTCACTGCTCAACGGCGCGATCTCCATCCAGTCTCAGCCTGGCACGGGCACGACGATAGAAGTGACGATTCCGGTGGCGCAGCTACGGCTTTCAGACGTCGCGGTCCCGCTGGCATAAGGAATACGTGGAAACTATGAGTGGAAACGACGGCGAGAGAAGCAGCGACATGGGTGAAACGTTGGCGCCACCTTCTTCTGGGGCCGCGCTTGGCGAGAAGATTCATGTGTTGTTGGCGGATGACCACACGATCTTGCGCGCCGGGCTGAAGAT
>JADMIN010000241.1 GCA_015478575.1 Ktedonobacterales bacterium
AAGCTCTTCTTTTAATATAATGTTAACCCAAACTGTCCCGTTCCCTTCCCCGCCTTAAATTTCGATGAGAATGGCGCGCCACGCCCCCCGTCAACACAAAGTATCCTGCCGAAACTGTTTCCACAACCGCTTTTTCTCTCGTATGAGTGAGCTTGATCAGTAACCGCTGGCACGCTTTTGGCGAAGGAGCAATCACATCGTGATCTATTCATCCCGTCATGCGCGGCGGCTTGCCCCCCTGGCCATCGTGCTGCTCACCCTCTGGCTGGCGGCGTGCGGCGCACAGGCGGCGCCCGACAAGACCTACACCATCGCCGCGTACTTTCCAGTGACCGGCGCCGATGCCGCGATAGGGCAGGCCATGCAGCGCGCCGTGGATCTCGCCGTACAGCAAAACGCGGCGCTCGGTCACGGCTATACCCTCACCGTGGCACACTTTGACGAAACGGACGGTGACCCCGCTGACGTCGTGATGACGCTCGCCGCTGACCGCCGCGTGATGGGCATCGTTGGCCCATCCGATAGCCAGACCGCCCTGGGAATGCTGCCCGGCGTCGCACAGACGGGCCTTACTACCATCAGCCCCAGCGCGCTCTTGGCTGGCCTCACGCAGGCCGACGCGGCGGCGGCGCAGGGCATCGCCTTCACGCAACTGCACCCCAAGGGGGCAGGGGGCGCGTTCTTCCGCCTGCCCGCGACTGACCGCACCGTCGGCAAAGCCGCCGCGGATCTCGCCGTCGCGCCAACGGCATCATCTGGGCTGGCCGCCCGAGCGGTCTTTGTGGTGGACGACGGCACGCTCTCAGGCAAAGCGTTGGCCGCCGCGTTCTCGCAAGAGCTAAAGGCGAGGCAGGGTACGGTCGCCGGCCAGCGGTCCATTCTCCTCGGCGCGCCAAACAGCGCCCAGTCCGCCGTCACCGCCATCATCGAGGCCAATCCCGACATCGTCTTTTACGCCGGTGGCATCGCCAGCGGCGCCGCCCTACGCTCCACGCTCTCGCTCACCGGCGCCCCGCAACTCAGCATCCTGAGCGTCGGCCCCATCGCCAATGATCCCGCCTGGAGCACGGCGGTGGGTGTGGTACCCGCCTCAGCGTATACCACCGCCATGCTGCCCGCGCGCGACCTCTCGACGCTCAAAGGAGCGAGCAGTTTTATCACGGCCTATCAGTCGGCCTACCCTAAACAGGCCCTGCTGCCACAGAGTGCGCTCGCCTATGACGCGGCAATGGACGAGATCACCGCGATACGGTCGCTCATCGCCGCCAGCAAGCCCGTGACGCGCGCGGCGGTGCTCGCCATCGTGACCTCAGCGAAGTACGTGGGTGTGACGGGCACGCTCGCCTTCGACAAAAACGGCGACAGCCTCTCGCCACCCGCGTTTAGCGTTTACACCTGCGACACCAAGGGCACTTGGAGCTA
The DNA here is from genome assembly GCA_015478575.1 of Ktedonobacterales bacterium. GTDB lineage: Bacteria > Chloroflexota > Ktedonobacteria > Ktedonobacterales > JADMIN01 > JADMIN01. The sequence goes on from JADMIN010000241.1 coordinate 1,423, forward strand.
CCAGACGAGCATCGGCGGATGAGGGCAGCCTCTACACAGGAAGAGGCCTCATCGCACAACCCGTGCAACGGTCCCGAAACTGGTCATCCATCGCGTTCGCTGTCACGTGATGGAGCATCAGCCGCGTTGTTGAACGATCTCATACGGAATCAGATTGGATTGTTGGCTTCGCGGAACTCCAGCCCCAGCAGTGCCGTGTGTCGGCGCGCCGACAATGACGTTCTGGCGTAGCCTCCTCAGCGAGCATACCGCCGAGTGGGTGGTGAGCTAGTCGCTCCCACGCTACCTGCCGCCACTCTCAGGGTGCGCCTGGCGGCGTCGGCAGCACGGATGCGAGCGGTATGAGGGCGTCGACCTGAGTTGATATCTGCGCGGCCAGTTGCTCGATTTGCGCGGGTTCTGCGCTGCCGGCCAGCACGAAGGTCTGTCCGTGCGGTAGCGGGAGCACGACGCTGGTATAATCCCCTGCTCGCGTGCTCCATCCAAGGCCAGCGGGCAGGGAGAGCGCGGTCGCGCCGGTGGTCGGGCGCGACGCCGTGGCGTTGACGCGCTCGGCGAAGTAGGAATGGGCGGTGGGGGCACTCCCGTAACGAAGCTGTAGGCGGGCGCCTGTAGCGATCCCGCCACGCCAAGGCCACAAGTCTCGCCGAGTGCGAGTGAGCCGACCGTTGTTGCCGTCCCGCGGGAGCACGGCGTGGGCAGGCCGGTATCCAGCGACAGTTGCCATACTTCGCTCGCTGGATCCACCGTTAGGATGACGACATCCTGATACGCGCCGACGGGGTCGAGCGAGACCACCGCGCTGCCGAACCGTGGGCCGGCGGCCAGCCATGAGATGGCGGCGGGGGTGAAGGTCGTGCCATCCGGTCGATGCAGGACCGTCGCGGCCGCCGCGAAGGCCGCCTGCGCTGAAGTGTGACTGCCGCTCGCCGCATAGGCGGAGTTCTATTGAAGCTGCCAGATTGGTAGATGACGCTCTGGTTGCCGCACCGGATGGCCGCTGGTCGTGGCGGCTCCGCTGCACCCAGTCGCGCTTACCGTCACGGCGAGGAGGGCCGCCAAGACTGGTCCCGCACGGGACATGCGAGCATTGAGAGCCATCCGTTTACTCCTTATCAGCTGATGCCTACCCGCGCGAGGAGATACCTTGTCGGAGGGTGCAATGAGCCAATGCGGGTGCATGTTCGATGGCGTTTACTATCTAGCGGGCAAAAATCCATACGGCTTCATCGTGGCGCTGCTTCCCCCCCTCTCTGTTGACGTTCACAAGAGTGGTGCGGTTTCATGTGCCGCTCACGTCGCGAAGAGCAGACTTGCCCTGAGGGAACGTCATAGTAGATGGTGAAGTAGCTCCCATCACTGCTGATAGCGCCAGGGTGAGCGCATCTCACTCCAAAATGGAGAGAGCGGGACCTGCCGAGAGCAGACACCATCATGGTGGCTATCGTACACAGAGAGGCTCTTGCGCCAATCCACGGACCGCGGGCGAGCGTGCCCGAAAGCGAAGACGAGAAAGCGTCTCGTGGCTCGTGCTCCAAAGGAAACCACGGAGGCGCGGGCGCGCGAGACGCTCTTGCTAACGCGACGGACGGCTAGCGCCCGCCCTTGCCGCGCTCGTAGCGCTTGGCGATCTCGTCCCAGTTGAGGGTATTCCACCAAGCGGCGAGATACTCGGGACGACGATTCTGGTATTTCAGGTAGTAGGCGTGCTCCCACACGTCGTTGCCCATGACTGGGAACAGCCCCTCCATGAGAGGGCTATCCTGGTTGGCGGTTGAGGTAACCTGGAGCTGACCGCTTGGATTGACGACCAGCCATGCCCAGCCAGAGCCGAAGCGCTTGGTGCCCGCGTCGTTGAACTGGCTCTTGAGGGTATCCAACGAGCCGAAGGTCTGGTTGATCGCGTCCGCCAGCGCGCCGGTGGGTTGGCCACCGCCGTTGGGTTTCATGATCTGCCAGTACATGCTGTGATTGACGTGACCGCCGCCGTTGTTGCGCACCGCCGTGCGGATGTTCTCCGGGACGTCGTTCATGCGCCGCATCAGCTCCTCGACGGGCAGGCTGGCGAGTTGGCTCTGGCCCTCGAGCGCGGCATTCAGGTTGTTGACATACGCCTGATGGTGCTTGTCATGATGCAGATGCATCGTCTCTTCATCAATGTACGGCTCAAGCGCGTTGTAGTCGTACGGCAGCGGTGGAAGCTCGAATGCCATTGTTTTCTGTCCTCCTGACCAACAGAACTCCGTTGTCCCGCGAGTCGGCCGGGTGGGCCATCCCCTACGGGCGCGCATCACCAGCCGAGTTCGCGACTCGCACTAGTATTGTAAGGCGGGCCGCGCTACTGGTTGCCAAGGTCAGGCGAAATCTTCGCGGGAGTCCGCATCCTGACCAGGTGACGCGGCGCTGGTCTTCGGGTGCCGATGCAAGGACGGCGCTGGCACGGCGTGCCCGTCGGCGAGGATGAGGCGATGCGGCGCCTACGTGCGGTCGCCGCGATCAGGCGGCCCAGCACGTTCGCCAAGGGGTGGCGCCGCCGCGCCCAAGCGTGGGCCGCCACGGGGCGCGGCCCGGCGCGCCAAGGGCGCCGCCAGCACGATGGCGAGCGTGAGCAGGCTCAGCCCACCAGCGCCAATGCCATAGCCCGCACTCAGCGCCACCCAGAGCGCCCATGCGAGCCACACCAGCCCCGCCAGCGCGATGGGCGCGCCCTGAGGCGCATGCCGCGCCTGGAGGGGTATGCGCACCCAGCGCAGCGCCGGAGCCGCGAGCCGCCACCCAGACACAAGCAGCCCATCCGCGACCAACACAGCTCCCGCTAGCCCGCTCAGCAGTATTCCCGCCACCAGTCCGCCCGCAGGCGAGCCAGACGCGCTGGCGAGGAGATAGCCCACGACCGCGCAGAGCAGCAGCGCCCCTACGATGACGACCGCGAGCCGGTTGGCCGCGCTCGCGGGTCGCTCCAGCAGCGGCGGCGCTCCCGTGATGGTCAGAGGGTGCTGGGGATCCCGCGAGCGGGCGGGAGCGCCCGCGGGCACACGCGCCAGCAGCGCCGTGCCTAACGCCGCCGCGCCGAATGCCGCCAAGGGCACCAGCAGCGCCAGCCAGAGCGGCACTGCCCAGCGCTCGATCGGCAGGAAGAGCAGCACCGGCATGGTCAGCACACAGAGCATGCCAAGGCAGCCGAGCAACGTACCCCGCGTGAGCCGATTTGGCAGTGGGCCATCGAACGGGTCGTTGGAGCGCGCCACCGGCGCCTCATCGCTCATCGGTCCTCCCCTCCAGCGGCCCGTCGGGCAGGCGCACGCCAGCGCCATGGCCATGTGCGGATGCCGCCGCTCACTAGGAGTCTACGGCATAGAGCGATGGCGCGCCAACGCGATCCGTTGCATGCGGGCCTCCATGGGCCATCTCGGATCCATCAGGTGACCGTTGGTACGCGATCACCCTGGCTCGGCGGCGGCGAGAGGACCAGCAACGCCATGTCTGGCGCGGAGCCGTTGCGGCAGGGGAGTCCCGATATCGTCGCCGCCGCCCGCGCCCCAGCGATAGGATTCGGCGGAGCGGCGGCTGACCACCCGCTTCATGCCGGTACCGCCGTCGCCAACCGTGCCCGCACGAGCGCGCCAAGCCGCCGGATGCCCTCACGGGCTGTCTCGGGGCTGGCATTCGAGAAGTTGAGACGCAGCGTGTTCGCGCCGGTGCCGTTGGTGTGGAAGGGAGCGCCCGGCACGAAGGCCACCTTGCGCTTGATGGCGTCGGCGAGCAGGTCCGCCG
>JADMIN010001004.1 GCA_015478575.1 Ktedonobacterales bacterium
ATGCAGCGATGACTGCGTCCCAGAGAGTGGTCCCCCTCCTCCGGGGCGCGGCAAGTCTGGAACGTATCGAGTGGCGCTGACCACGCATCACGAGGCAAGACGCCCGCCGCCCGCTGAACCGGAGCAGGATGGCCGCTCTCATGGAAGGGAGGAGGAAGATGACGCCGGAGATCGCCAACTATCAGTCATACGTCGGGATTGACATCGCCGCGACCACCTTTACTGCCGCGTGGATGCCTGCGGGCGCCGCACCGACCCCGCCGGTCACCCACCCGCAGCGACCGAGCGGCTTTGCTGCCTTGCAGCGACACCTTGCCGCAACGGGGATACCGCCTGCTGCTACCCTCGTCGTCATGGAGGCGACCGGCAGTGACTGGGTCGCCCTCGCCGTCAGCCTGCACACGGCGGGCTACGCGGTCAGTGTCATCAATCCGTTGCAGGCACATCATTTCGCCAAAGCCCAGTTGCGCCGCGCCAAGAGCGACCCACTCGATGCCGAGAATCTCGCGCAGCTGGCGGCCGCGTTGCGGCCCACTCTGTGGACGCCCCCGCCTGCGGTCTATCATGATACTGCCCAGGGGGCACCCGGCCAGCGTCTCACCGCCCGCGATGCCCTGGTCGCGATGCGGCAGCAGACGCGCAACCAGCGGCACGCGCTGGTGCAATGGCCGGTGGTCGTCGCCTCGGTGCAGCAGCATCTCGATGACGTGATCGCGCTGCTCGACGCGCGGATCGCCGATCGGGAAGCGGAGATCGCCACCGTATTGGCAGCGAGCGACTGGGCAGCGTCGCTCGCTTGCCTGCCCAGCGCGCCGGGGATTGGGCTGCTGACGGCGGCGTGGCTGCTGGTCAGCACGATGAACTTCACCCTCTGCCCCACGCCCGAGGTGGCGACCGCCTACGCGGGATTGGCGCCGATGCCGCACACCTCGGGGGCGAGCGTGCGCGGGCAGGCACGCATCGGACACGGGGGCTGCGGACGGCTGCGGACGGCGCTCTACATGGCGACGCTGGCGGCAACGCGACACCATCCGGTGATTGCGGCATGCGACGCGCGATTGTGCGCGGCAGGGAAGGCGACGAAGGTGGCGCTGG
>JADMIN010000242.1 GCA_015478575.1 Ktedonobacterales bacterium
CCATCCACCGGTCGCCGTTACCGCTTTGACCAGCGCGCTCCTGTCGCCGAGGCGGAGTCGCAGCCGGCACGCGCTGAGCGCATCAGCGGCTGGCGTGCCACGCCACCGCCGCTGACGACGCGCATGGGCATGGCGCCCGACGCGACCACCGCGGCGCTGGCGCCGTCGGAGGAGGCGCTGGCCCCCACCCCCACCCCAACGACGCAGCCCGCCGCCCAACCCACGGCGAACCCCCCAGAGGGCCTGGGGCCGCTGCTGGAGCATCTGGGCCAGCCACCAACGCCACAGGGCAACCTGGCGGATCTGGGTGAGCCACAGCGCCAGGCGGAAGAGGGACCATCCCCCGAGGCGCTGGAGCACGAAGACGCCACGACCGAGAGTGAGGCGGCCACTGGCCGTCGCCGCCGTCGTCGTCGCGGGCGCGGCCACGGTACCTCCACTGGTGAGCCAGAGATCGAGGAACGACCCCTCCGACCAGAGGCCGCCGCAGCGCGCGCGCCCGAGGCCACGCTCGATCTGCCGCTCCCCGATCCCTACGCGGGCGCGCGTGGGGCACGCGAAGCCGAGAATGGCTACATGGACCCGTATGCGCCCGAAGAGGAGCCGTACGCGCCGTATCTGCCAGGTGGGCACGAGCGCGGCACGCCAGGGTGGAGCATGGCGAGCGCCCAGCAGCAGATGCGCGAGCCGCGCAGTCCCTTCGCGCCACCGGAGCCGGCCTTCGCGCGCGGCTTCGGACCGCAGACGAGCGGGGTCGCTGGCCCGTCGCGCGAGACCTACCCGCGCACCTCGCGCCCCGCACGCGGCGACCGCGATGTGGATGTGCCGCCGATGTCCGCCAATCAGCTTGGCAGCGTCATCACGGGAGCCATCCAGCGGCAGACGGATCGGCTGCTGACCGAGCTACGCCACCAGCAACACCCGCCGAGTATGACGGTGATGATGCCCGCCTATCCTTCGACCGAGCGGATCGGCGTCTTTGTGGATGTGGCCAACCTGCTCTACAGCGCCCGGAGCATGCGCATCGCGATTGACTTCGGACACCTGCTGGAGTTCCTGCGCGGCAACCGCCGCATGGTCCGCGCGCATGCCTACGCCCCGACCAACCCAGACCCCAACGCTGAGCAGGCTTTCCTCTCCGCGGTGAAGGGCCTGGGCTATCGCATCACGACCAAGAACTACAAGACGTTCTCCAGCGGCGCCAAGAAAGCCGATATGGACCTTGATCTGTGCATGGATATCGTGCGCCTGGTGGATGCGAACGCGCTTGAGACGGTTGTGCTGGTCAGCGGCGATAGTGACTTCTTGCCACTGCTGGAGTACTGCTCAGATCATGGCGTGCGCGTCGAGGTGGCGGCGTTCGATGACTCCGCCGCGGCCATTCTGCGCCAGAGTTGCGATCTCTTCATCAATCTCTCACTCGTGGATGACATTCGCGGATGATAACATTCGTGGATAAGGGGCGAAGATGCGGGAGGAACTATCATGAACACAGACACGGCTCTGCTGGTGATTGATCTACAAGCTGGGTTGGTGGACCCCGCGTATGAGGAGGATCGCGTCGTCCTTCAGCGGACCGCCGCGCTCGCGGAAAAGGCGCGGGCAGCGGGAATACCGGTCATCTACCTCCAGCACGACGGTGAGCCGGGGGATTCACTGGAGGTGGGGACCGCGGGCTGGCACATCGCTGAGATGATCGCGCCGCGCGAGGGCGAGCTGGTCATACGTAAACGCGCCTCGGATGGCTTCTATGAGACGACGCTGGGCCAGGAGTTGCGGGCGCGTGGCGTGAAGCGCCTGGTCGTGACCGGCGCGATGACCGAGTTTTGCGTGGATACGACCTGCCGCAGCGCCCTCAGCCATGGCTATGAGGTGACACTCGCCGCCGACGCCCACTGGACGGGTGACCGCGGCGAGCTGACCGCCGCGCGGATCATCGCCTATCACAATGCGGTGCTGGCCGACATCGCGCACCCCACGCACACCATCACCGTCTTGCCGAGCGCCGACATCGCGTTCTGAGCCAGCGCCGCGCGTGTGTCAGCCGCCTTCCCGGCGCGCGCTGACGGGTGGCGGCGTCTCTCGCCCTTCCGCTCTCGCCGCGCATGGCGCGTCAGAGGCGGCGTGGGGTGGGTTGTCCGTGCCGTGGACGTGCTTGTGGATGATGGATGGGACGTGGACGCACGCGCCTTCCAAGGCGCGCCCTCCAAGGCGCGCCATGCCATGCATGCCAGCCCTCGTTCCGCGTTTCCCCGCATCCGCGCGCCCTTGACGTGTCTCCCCCAGTGGACAACAGACCGGTGGGACGCATAGAATGGCAGCGAGAGGCGAGAGTGAGGGCAGCGCGGACGTGGCCGAGAAAGCGAGAGAGACGCAGTGGATGCAGGGCAGCGGCGCCCGTCGGAGGTGGGCGATCCGGCGCGCGAGACTTCGATGGCGCGGTCTCGGCTGGTGGCGGTCTATCCTGGCTCATTCGACCCAGTTCATAAGGGGCACCTGGATATCGCGCGGCGCGCGGCAAAGCTGGTGGATGAGTTGGTCGTCGCGGTCTATGATACGCCGAGCAAGAAGCTGCTCTTCTCCACAGAGGAGCGCGTGCGGCTCTGGCGCGAGATCGTTGCGGAAGAGGGGTTAGCCAACGTACGCGTCGAGCGCTTCGCTGGGCTGACCGTCGAATTCGCGCGGACGGTGAGCGCGCAGGCGATTGTGCGCGGCCTGCGCGCCGTGACCGACTTCGAGCTCGAATTCCAGCAGGCGCTGATGAACCGCCAACTGGCCCCAGAGATCGAGACGTTGATGATCGTCACGGCGCTGCCCCACCTCTTCATTAGCGCGACACTGCTCAAGGATGTCGCGAAGCTCGGCGCTGACCTTGATGGGCTGGTAACGCCCGGTGTGGCCCAGGCCCTGCGTGAGCGATTAGGCCAGTGATTCGCTTGCCCAGGCCGCTCCCCCAGCCGCTCCCCAGTGTGGCAAGTGGCCGGGAGAGGGATGTGTCGGTTCACGTCGCGGCCTCCGCCCACGCGCTGTAGCCGCCCTCAAAACTGAGGAGCGAGCCGTCGCGCACCTCCACGATGCGGTCAGCGAGCCGGTCGAGGAAGTAGCGATCGTGCGAGATGACGATCACCGTGCCATCGTACGCTTCGAGTGCGGCTTCGAGCGCCTCCGCTGATCCGATATCCAGATGGTTCGTCGGCTCATCGAGCAGCAGGCAGTTCGCTCCGCCTAGCATGAGCAGCAGGAGTTGGAGGCGGCTGCGCTCTCCACCTGAGAGCGAGCGCACTGGCTGGCGACACTGTTCATATGTGAAGAGAAACTTGCCCAGTTGCGCCACCGCTTGCTGCTCATACATGGGCTTGAGCGCCCGCAACAGCGCGACCGGGGTCATGTCGGGGTCAAGGGTCTCGTGCCCCTGGGCGAAATAGCCGATGGCGATACTCGGCGCCGCCCAGCGGGTGCCTGTCGTCGGCGCCTGCTCGCCCAAGAGGATGCGCGCCAGCACGCTCTTGCCCGCGCCGTTCGGCCCAATGATGCCCACCCGCTCGCCGCGCCGCACCAGGAGATCAGCCTCCAGCAACACCACCTCATCGCCAAAGGCCATCCCCACCTCGCGCAACTCCAGCACCTTGTTGCCGCCACGCTCGGCACTGCGCAGCCGCAGCGCCATCTGCCGCCGCTGGAGCACGGGGCGGTCCACCTTCTCCATGCGGTCTATCTGTCGTTGTTTGTTGCGTGCCTGCTTGATATGTCGTTCATCTACGACGATGCTGGCCCAGAGCTTGAAGCGCGCGATCGCCTCTTCGAGCCGGGCAATCTCTTTCTGCTGCGCGACGAAGAGCTGTTGCTGGCGTTGCAGCGCCAGTTCACGCGCGAGGGTGTAGGCGGAGTAGTTGCCCGGCCAGAGGGTGATCATGCCGCCCTCCAGTTCGGCAATCTCGCTCACCGTCTCATCCAGCAGGTAGCGATCATGCGAGACGATCACCACCGCGCCCTCGAAGGCGCGGATGCGGGCCTCCAAGTGCTCGCGATGCGGGAGGTCGAGGTGGGTCTCTGGCTCATCGAGCAGCAGCAACTCGGGGCGCTGAGCGAGGCATGCGGCAAAGGCAACCAGCTTACGCTGCCCACCGCTCAACGCGGCCATCGGCAGGGCAATCTCGCTCGCGGAAAGCCCCAGCGCGCGCAAGTGGGCGCGTGCCTCACCCTCGAATCCAGGACCGCCCAGTTCCTCAAAGCGATGCAGTAGCCGCTCCTGCCGCTCCAGCACGCGCTCGATACGCCGCAGATTAGCGGCGACCGCCGGCTGGGCCAATTCGGTCTCACACGCGGTCAGGTCGGCTTCGATGACCGCCAGATCGGGCCGGGCGGCAAGGACCACCGCCAGCGGCGTGCGCTCGTCGCCAGGGACATGCTGTGGCAGATAGGCGGTGCGCAGCCCCCGCCGCCGTGCCACCGCGCCGGCATCCACCTCTTCGAGGCCAGCGAGGATGCGCAGCAAGGTAGATTTGCCCGTGCCGTTGGCGCCGACCAGACCGAGCCGTGCCTCCGGCGCGACGATCAGGTCCAGCGCATGCAGGATGCGCCGCCCACCGAACGATTTGCTGATCGCGTGTGCTCCCAGGAGCGTCATATGCGTTCTTCCCCCTCTAGCGCCGTCCCCAGTGGCTGCTGTGAGCGGCTGGCATGTTCGTGTGCCGCGCGTGACCGGGATGGGGCGCGATGGCGGGCGCGAGCGGTGCGGGGGTGGCGCGATGGAGTGGCGCGCGCGTGCGGACACAACAAAGCGGTCATGGACCCCGCACTGGCCCACGACCGCCGCTTGTACGTTTCGCTCCCGGCGGGCTTACCGCCGACGGAGCCGATGCCAATCAAGCAGAGTGCATTTGGGCGCAGTGAGGCCATGAACAGCCGCCACATCGCTGCCCCTGCTCGCCCGCGTGCTATAGAAGTACCCTGCCGGTTGCATCAGCATCATCTCCCACGAAGGGGTCGCCTTCGCCGCGCACACGATAGCACAGCCCGGCGCGCGTTGTCAATTCAGCACGAGCCGAGCGGACAAGAAGTGGGACGTTCGGCGAAGACGACCCAGCGAGACGCGTAATGCGGCGTCCTCAGCGCCCACGGCGCAGCCACTCCGGCAGATAGCTATCGTCGTCATTGCCCGCGTCCGCGGGCTGGGCGGGTGGGCGCG
>JADMIN010000243.1 GCA_015478575.1 Ktedonobacterales bacterium
AGAACGCGCCGGACCCGGTCTTCGTCTCCGACTTGGAAGGCAAGATTCTCTCCGCCAACGACGCCGTGTATGAGTTGCTGGGCTTTCGCACCGATGAGGTGCTGGAGCAATCACTCTCGCGCTTCATCAGCCCGGAGGAGACACGCGAATTCATGGCGGCGCTCGATGAGGTCATCGAGCGCGGCGTGATCCGCAACGCGCGCCTCAACCCGCGCAGTGCCTCTGGCGAGGTCATCCCCACCAGCCTCAACGCCTCGGCCCTGCGCGACGCCGATGGCAAGGTGATTGGCGCCATCGGCATTCTGCGCGACATGCGCGAGATTGACCGCGCCCGCGCCTATTCCGATAGTCTGATCAAGAACGCGCCAGACCCGGTCTTCGTCTCCGACTTGGAAGGCAAGATTCTCTCCGCCAACGACGCGGTGTATGCCTTGCTTGGCTTCCGGCCAGATGAGGTGGTGGAGCAATCGCTCTCGCGCTTCATCAGCCCGGAGGAGACGCGCGAGTTTACCGCCGCGCTGCGCGAGGTGGTCGAGCGCGGCGTCACGCGCAACGCGCGCCTCAACCCACGCAGCGCCTCCGGCGAGGTCATTCCGACGACACTCAACGCCTCCGCCTTGCGCGATCTGGATGGCAAAGTGACTGGCGCTATCGGCATCCTGCGCGATATGCGCGCCTACGAGCAAGTGGTGCGCGACTTACAAGAATCTAAGGCTGAGTTGCAGGAGAAGATCCTCGATCTGGAGAAGTTCGAAGAGGTGGTCGTGGGCCGCGAGTTGAAGATGATCGCGCTTGAGCGCGAGATCGAGGGCATGAAGAAAGAGCTTGAGAAGATGCAGGGAGAGCGAGGGCGGAATGTATGGTCATAGAAGAAAAACCGTCCCCCGCTCCTCCACCACCAGCCCCAGCGGCTGAGCTGGCGCCGCTCCTCGATGCCTACGAGCGCTTACAGGGCTTGCAGGAGGAGAAGGCGCAGCTCGAAGTGCGCGTGCGCAAGGGCGAGGAGCGTCGGCGCGCGATGGTCCATATCATGGACGACCTGAACCGTGTCAACCGCAAGCTCGCCGACCAGCGCAAGGCGATGTTGCACATCCTAGCGGACTATGAGAAGGATCGCAGTCGGCTGGCGCGGCAGACCGAGCGGCTGGATAACTCGCGGCGCGCCCTGCTCCACATCTTGCAGGACTCGCACTCATCAAATCTGCGGTTGGAGAATAGCCGCAAGGCCATGATCCATATCATGGGCGACCTGAGCGAGACGACGGCGGAGATGGAGCGCCGTGAGAAGGAGCTTCGGGAGAAGCAAGAGCAGTTAGTGCAGGCGGGCAAACTCGCCACGCTCGGCGAGCTTACGACGGGTGTGGCTCATGAGCTGAACAACCCGCTCAACAACATCGGCCTGTTCCTGGGCAACGCGATTGACCTCATCGAGTTGCATGTTGAGGATCAGGAGCGCATTCTGCGCGAGTTGCGCAATGCCATGCGGCAGGTGCGCAAGGCCACGGAGATGATCACACACCTGCGCACCTTTGGGCGTGCCGCGCCGGTCAGCCGCGAGCCAGTGGCGATCAACCAGGTGATCGAGCGGTCGCTCTCGCTGATGCACGAGCAGTTGCGCTTGCGCCAAATCGAGATCGAGCTGGACCTGGCGCCAGAGGATCCCGTCGTGATCGGTAACGCCATCCAGTTTGAGCAAGTCTGCGTTAACTTGCTGACCAACGCGCGCGACGCCCTAGCGGAGACCGCGCGCAAAGTCATCACCATCACCTCGCGCGTCGAGGGGGAAACAGTGCGACTCACCTTCCGCGATACCGGCTGTGGCATCGCCGAGGGCCTGGAGCAGCGTATCTTTGATCCCTTCTTCACGACCAAAGAGGTCGGCAAGGGTACCGGATTAGGGCTGTCCATCACCTATGGTATCATCAAGGAACACCAGGGCACGATCAGTGTCGCGAGGCGTCCAGAGCAGGGAGCGGCCTTCTTGATCCAGCTCCCGCTCGGTGCGCGGGAGGATGTTGCTGCTGAGGAGATCGTGTTATGAGTGTGCCGCGCATCCTGATCGTTGATGATGATGACGCGCTCTTGCGAGCGCTGCCCGAGGCCCTGCGCCTGCGCATGAAGAATCCGCGGATTGATACTACCGACTCGGCGGCGACGGCGCTGGAACGCATCGCGACGGTGGATTATGACGCTGTGGTGAGCGATATCAAGATGCCAGGCATGGATGGCTTGACGCTCCTCACCAAGATCCGCGAGTTGCGCCCCGATACCCCGACCCTGCTCATCACGGGTCATGGCGAACACGACCTGGCCATCCAGGCACTGCGTGGCGGGGCCTACGACTTCATCCAGAAGCCCATTGACCGTGACTACTTCATTGCCTCGCTGGGCCGGGCGATCCAAGTGCGGCAGTTGCGCCGCCAGGTCGAGGCACAGCGGCTGACGCTGGAGCGCCACGCGGATCGGCTGGAGAGCACCGTGCGCGAGCGCACGCGCGAGTTGGTGGAGGCCAACCACGCCAAGGAGCTTTTTCTGAGTATTGCCTCGCACGAGTTGCGCACGCCGCTGACCAGCCTGAAGGGCCTGGCGCAGTTCACGCGCCGCCGCCTCGATCGTGCCGGCGCGCCAGAGGCCCTCTATCTCGCGCGCATGGAGCGGGCGATCGAGCGCATGGAAGCCCTCGTGAGTGACCTGCTCGATGTCTCACGCATCGAGTCGGGCAAGCTCTCACTACGGTTGGAGCGCTCGGACCTGCTGGAGATCGTGCGACAGGTGGTCGAGGATCAGCGCATGGCGAGCGAGCGGAAGATCACCCTGCGTCTGCTGGAGGCCCCGGCGTGGATGGAGGCGGACGCGGACCGCCTGGGCCAGGTGCTGGCCAACTTACTGGCGAACGCGCTCAAGTATTCGGCGGATACGGCGCCCGTCGCGGTGAGTGTCAGCCAAGAGGGTGAGGAGGCGGTGGTCTGTGTGCGCGACCACGGATGCGGCATCCCCCCCGACCAACTGGCGCATATCTTCGAGCGCTTCTATCGCGTGCCGGATGCCGAGACGGGCAGCGGCTCGAGCGTGGGGTTGGGGCTAGGCCTCTACATCAGCCGCGAGATCATCGAGCGACATCGAGGGCGCATCTGGGCCGAGAGCACGCCCGGCATGGGCAGTGCCTTTTATGTGTCGCTGCCCCTGCTCGCGGAGATCACGCAGCCCAACCACACCCATGATGCCTCCGGTGCCGCCCAGGTCTAGCGACGGTGCCCTTTCTGATTGGGGGCAGATCGTCGGCTGCGCGACCTGATGCGGCGGCGGTGCTGTCAGTGGCCACCCGACGCTAGAGCATGAGCGCGCGCATCGTCAGCACGCCACGCTATCTATGACATCCTCCTTCCAACCATCCTGATGCCCAGATGCCTCATGCCGCTTGACGGCTCACGCCCGTGGCGCTATAGTGCCCGCCAGATGACCACGGGAAGATGATGCGCACGGGCGCGTGAGCGAAAGGCTGGAGGGAGCCGTGAGCGAGCAAACACTTCTAGGCATCCTGGGGGGCGTGGTGGTCGTGCTGCTCTTGCTGGTGGCCTATCTGCTGGGCAGCCGTGGGCGTGGGCGGGCGCCGACAAAGCCAGAGCTGCCGCCCATCGCGCTGCCGCCTGGCATGGAAGCGCTGCGCCCCGCGCTCGAAGGGCTGCACGCGCAGCTCGCCGAGATGCGTCAGGGCGTGAACGAACTCCAGGGCAAGGTCGAGCAGGTGCGTACCTCCACCGAAGCCCGCCGAGGGCCAGAAGACCAAGCGTGGCAAGCCATCCAGCAGGTGCAAAATAATCTGTCCGCGCTGGGCCAACTGCCACACGTCCAGCAATCGCTGCAAGAGCAGGTGGCGAGCGCACTGCGTGACCTGGAGGCCATCAAGGGGCGACAGACCGAGGAGCGCCAGCGCTGGGAGCGGGAAGACACTGCCTATTCCGCGCTGCAGCGCCTCTCCGCTGTGCTCCTTGGCTCAGCGACGGCTGGGGCGGCTGGCGAGCGTATGGTGGCGGATGTCCTGGGTGCGCTGCCCCCCCAGTGGCTCGTCACCGATCACCGCGTGGCCGGCAAAGAGATCGAGTTCGCGGTGCGCCTGCCTGATGGGCTACTATTGCCGATTGATAGCAAGGTGGTGGCACAGAGCGAGTTGGATTCACTCGATCACACGGAGGACCCGGCCCAGCGCAAGAGCCTGGAGCAGGCGCTGCGGAGTAGGGTGATGACGAAGGCGCGCGAGGTCACGAAATACATTGACACGCGCAGCGTCGGTTTCGCGGTGGCGGCGCTTCCCGACGCCGCCTATCGCCTGTGCGGCCCCATCCTGCCACAAGCCTATGCGGAGCATCGTGCGCTGCTCGTGCCCTATAGCCTGCTTGCGCCCTTCGTGCTGATGGTGTATGAGCAGCACCGCCACGGCCGTGTGGACCTGGAGAGCGAGCGGGTGGCTCACCTGCTGGCCGAGGCGGAGACGCACTTGGAGCGCGCGGCGCAGGCGCTGAACGGACACGTAGGCGACGCGATCACGCGGCTTTCCAACGGGCGCGACACCCTCAGCCGCGAGTTGGCCGAGGCGGGGCGCGCGGTGACGCTGCTGCGTGAGGCGGCTCAAGATGGCGTCACGAACTGATGTCCCACCTGACCCGCTATCACCGCGTACCCCTCCACCGCACTATGCTGTGGCGGAGCCGGTGGCAACTAGGCCACCTGAGGAGATCAGCGCGGGTGGCCGTGGCTTGTTGGCATTCTCTAGCGTGGCCCGTGATCTCGGCTATCCCGCGATTGGCTGGCCCGTGAGCGCCTAGCCTGGGGTCCCGCGCTGGTCTGCGTGGGGGAGGCGAGAGGCTGCGGACGGGGCTGGTTCGCGCGAGGTGGGTTCGCCATCAGATGCTCTACGCCAGGCGGGTTCGTGCCAAGCGGGTTCGTGCCAGGCGGGTTCGTGCCAGGCGGGTTCGTGCCAGGCGGGGTCGTGCCAGGCGGGGTCGTCGCCAGAGAGAGCGCGGCGTCGGTCCCTGGCAGCAGCAGGCTGCGGCGGCGGCTATAGAGGAAGTAGACCGCGCGGCCGATGGCCAGCCAGACGACGAAGCGGATGAGCGTGATGCCTGGCAGGCTGAAGATCAGCACCAGCGAGGAGAGAATCGCCAGGATCGGAATCACTGG
>JADMIN010001005.1 GCA_015478575.1 Ktedonobacterales bacterium
GGACTCGCTCGTGCATCTGCCGCTGGTGCTGCCGCCCCTGGTAGCGGGCGTGGCGCTGCCAGGCCTGCTCCAGGCCCTCTTCGCACAGCATCACCAGGGCCTCGTGCAGACCGTAGAGGGCGTTGATGGGCGCCGTATGGTGATAGGCGCGCTTGGCCTGGCCGCCCCAGTAGCCCATGACCAGGTTCAAGTCCAGGAACCAGCTCTGCACCTTGTGCTTGCGCCCCTTGACCACCGCCACCGCCCGTTCGCTGAAGGTCACCGGCGACAGCCCGGGCGTGCACGACAGGCACTTTTGCGTACCGGAATACACCGCATCCACCTGCCACTCGTCCACCTTCAGCGGGATGCCGCCGAGGGACGTCACCGCATCGACGATGCTCAGGCAGTCATGGCGATGGGCCAGCTCGACCAGGGCCTTGACGTCCGACATGGCGCCGGTGGAGGTCTCGGCGTGCACGAAGGCCAGCGCCTTGGCCTGCGGATGACGCTTCAAGGTGTCCGCCACTTTGTCCGGATCGACGGGGGCACCCCAGGCGTCGTCCACCATCACCGGGACGCCGCCGCAGCGCTCCACGTTCTCCCGCATGCGCTCGCCGAACACCCCGTTGCGGCACACCACCACCTCGTCGCCCGGCTCCACCAGGTTGACGAAGCAGGTCTCCATGCCGGCCGAGCCGGGCGCGGAGACCGGCAGGGTCAGGCCGTTCTGGGTCTGAAAGGCGTACTGCAGCATGACCTTGACCTCATCCATCATGCCGATGAAGGCCGGGTCCAGGTGACCGATGGTGGGCCTGGCCATGGCGGCCAGTACCCGCGGGTGCACATCCGAGGGCCCGGGGCCCAGCAAGGTGCGCAGCGGCGGCTGGAAAGAGCGGACGGTCTCGGGGGTCGCGGACATGATGGTTGTTCCTTATGTTCTTGGGCAAAAGAAGCGCAGTATAAGAGCGGCGTTGAAACGCCACAAGGGAGCCAACACCCTAAGTTTACTATGATTTGCGCGGCGCCCCTCTGTCAGCCGCGGGCCGCTGCATAAAGACGCTGGGGATTGAGGACACCGTCCGGGTCGAAGGCGTGTTTGAGGCGCTGGTGC
>JADMIN010001006.1 GCA_015478575.1 Ktedonobacterales bacterium
CCGAGCACGGCCTCGCCGTGGCGGGGCTGGTGGCCGTTGAGATCGTTCCGGTGCTGCTGCTCGGCCCAGTGGCGGGGGTCATCATTGATCGCTTCAGTCGCAAGCATGTGCTGATCGCGGCTGACCTCTCGCGGGCCGCGCTGGCGCTCTCGCTGGTCTGGCCACAGGGCACGTGGCACGCCTATCTGGTTGCCGCGGGCCTTGCCGCGGGCGCGACCTTCTTCAATCCGACCGCGCAGGCCGTCATACCGAGCCTCACGACAGAAGAGCAGCGGCTGGCGGCCAACTCTGTTGCCTGGTCCACCACACAGCTCACGCAGATCATCGCCTCAGCGCTCGTCGGGGGCGTGATCGCCTTCTTCGGGACCGGCCCCGCCTTCTTCCTCAATGCGGTGAGCTTTGGCGTCTCGGCGCTCCTCATCGCGTTCGTGCCCATTCCACGGTCCGCTCGTCAGCAGGGCGGCGACACGCCAACGGGGCTAAGAAGCTATATGGACGATGCCCGTGCGGGCATGCGCTTTGCGCGGCGCGACCGCTTCGTCTCGCGTTTGGTGCTGGTGCAGGCGCTCGCCTCATTCGCGGTGGGCGCCACTGGTGCGCTCCTGGTCGTGCTCGCGCAACGCCACTTGCGGTTGCCGCTTTCCGGCTTCGCCTGGCTCATTGGCGCGATCGGCATCGGCGCGCTGCTGGGTCCGTTCATTCCCAACACACTGGCGACGGATTACCGCGATGCGCGTTGGCTCTTTGTGCCCTACATCATTCGCGGTCTCGGCGACATCCTGCTTGCCATCTTCACGCCGCTGCCCATCGCGCTGGTGCTGCTCTTTCTCTATGGGCTGAATACCTCGACCGGGATGGTCGTCTTCAGCTCGACTGTACAGGGGGCTGTGCCCGATGCGATGCGGGGGCGGGTATTTACTCTGTTGGATGTCACCTGGAGCCTGATGCGGCTCCTCTCTCTGGCCCTCGGTGGTGCATTGGTTGATCGTGTCGGAATCGAGCCACTCTTCTGGGCTGGCGGCACGCTGCTCGGCGTGGCTGGCCTGCTCGGGTTGCTCTTGCTGGGCCACGATGATGTTCACGCGCACCA
>JADMIN010001007.1 GCA_015478575.1 Ktedonobacterales bacterium
GTTCTGGATCATCCCCATCGCGCTCACCTCGTCCGTGGCAGCGGACAGTTTCGTGGGCGAGAAGGAGCGCGAGACGCTCGAGCCGCTGCTGGCCACGCCCATCGGCGACCACGCGCTGTTCGGCGGCAAGCTGCTGGCATCCATCATCCCGGCGGTGCTGGGCACCTGGCTGGGGATGGCGCTGTTCATGGCGCTGGTGGCCGTCTCGCGCTCGCCGTTCTACCCCCGCGTGCTGCTGGCCGACCGCGACTGGAGCTACTCCACCTTCGTCATTGTGCCGCTCATGGCGCTGTTCGCCGCCAGCGTTGCGGCGCTCATCTCCACGCGCGTCTCCTCCTACCGAGCCGCCTACCAGCTCAACGGGCTGGTAGTGTTGCCGGTGATCCTGGTCATGATCCCCCAAACCGTGGTGCTCTTCCTGCTCACACCTCAGGCGCTCGGCCTGATCTCGCTCGTCCTCGCGGCGCTGGATCTACTGGTGCTGGGCTGGGCGCTGCGCATCTTCGACCGCGAGCGGCTGCTGGGGGCGCGGTGAGCCACCGACTGGGGCTGCTGGTAGCCGGGTCGCTGAGCGACGGCCTGGTGGCGCGGCTGGACCCCGATTCGCCCATCGAGGACATCCGACTCGGCAAGTTCGTGAAGATCGAGGGGCTCCAGAACGATTACTTCTGCCTCGTGTCAGACGTGCAGCTCGATTCGGCCAACCCCGACGTGCTGCGCGACCCGCCAGGTGGCAGCACGGATGTAGACCTCTTCCTGCGCGAGGTGCTCAGCGGCACCACCACCTACGGCACCATCAAGCTCAAGCCCGAGCTGATGCTGGGCCGGGCCGCGGCGCAGAGCGGCGAAGCGGCGCTCCCGACGGCCGCGCGCACCATCCCGCCGCACTTCTCGCACGTCTTCGAGGCCACCAGCGAGGACTTTGAGCGCGTCTTCGGCGCGGAGGGTGCGGAGAACTTCGCCATAGGCCAGCCGCTGGACATGGACATCCCGGTGTGTCTGAACCTGCCCAAGCTGGTGCAGCGCTCGAACGGTGTGTTCGGCAAGTCCGGCACGGGCAAGAGCTTCCTCACCCGCCTCATCCTGTGC
>JADMIN010000244.1 GCA_015478575.1 Ktedonobacterales bacterium
GTCTTGTTGGATGCAGGTGAACTTCATGGGAGTCTCCTCGGCAGAGCGATACGGGTGTAGGTGGTGTGTCGGCGTGCTGTGCGTGTGTGAGTACCAAACAAGTATACCTGGTAGAACGCTTTGGCTCAACCACTCAGGCATACGGGCTAGCCCAGCGTCTACACGGCCCCCCAGCTTTTGGGGCCAAGGCCCCTGCCGCCCTCAGGATGCGCTGTGCTCTAGACGCCGCCACGCCGTCGGGGGCGGCGCTCGGCCCGCGGTTCGCTCGCGGGCGTAGTAGCTAGCAGAGGGGTGACAACCTCCAGGGCGAGGGTGAGCGGCGCCTCGGTGCGCACCCGTACACCAGGCACCTGCGCCAGAATGGCCAGCAACCAGCGCCCCACCGCTGGGTCGGTGCCCATCTGGGCCAGCGTCGCCTCATCCAGCGGCTCCCCTGTATGGAGCGCCGCCCACGCGGCGGCGAGGCGGGCGGTGGGGATCGTCCGCTCGCCCGCGATGTGGCCCGCGCGCGCGGGTGTGTACCACACTAGCACCTCGCGCTCGCTCACCACGAGCAGGTCGAACGAGCCGACGCCGACCGGCGGCGCGCACGGCTCGCCCAGCCCACGGAGATAGCGCAGCACCAGCGTGAAATGCCCAGCGGCATCCTCACCGGCGGTTCCCTCGTGGATCTCATGCGCGGCCACCTCCGCCGCCACAGCGCCATCCTCGCCCATCAGCCCACTCCCGCGTGCCCGCGACCCACCGCGCTAGCGGAACAACTCCGCGACCGAGCGGCCCTCGTGGATGCGCGTGATGGCGCCAGCGAACAGCTCGGCCACCGAGAGCACCGTCATGATCGGCAGACGCTTCTCCGGCGGCACCGGCACGGTATCCGTCAGCACCAGTTCCTTGATCGGTGATTGCCGCAGCCGCTCGATGGCCTGGCCGGAGAGCACGCCATGCACCGCGCAGGCATAGATATCGCGCGCGCCCTGCTGGCGCACCAGTGTGGCGGCTTGGAGCATCGAGCCAGCGGTATCAATCTCGTCGTCCACGATGATGGCATGGCGTCCGGCGATGTTGCCGATGAGCTGGAGCGACTCGCTGCGGCCATCGTTGCCGACGCGGCGCTTCTCCACAATGGCCAGCGGCGCGTTGAGATGCTCGGCGAAGTTGCGTGCCTTCTTGGCGAAGCCGGTATCGGTCGCGACGACCGTGAAATCCACCAGTTCCTTGGCGAAGAAGTAGTGCGCGAGCACACGCTGCGCGGTCAGCTCATCCACGGGAATATTGAAGAAGCCTTGGATCTGCCCGGCGTGCAGATCCATCGTCAGGACGCGGTTGGCGCCGGCCACGGTGATGATATCGGCGATGAGGCGCGCGGTGATGGGCACCCGCGGCTGATCCTTCTTGTCGGTGCGGCCATAGGCATAGAAGGGGATGACCGCGGTGATGCGCTTGGCGGAGGCGCGCTTGGCGGCGTCAATCATGATGAGCAGCTCCATAATGGAGCGATTGACCGGCGTGCTGAGGGGTTGGACGAGGAAGATATCTTTGCCGCGGATGTTCTCATTGATCTTGACGAAGATATTTTCGTTGGAGAACTCGAAGACTTGCATATTGCCGAAGGTGATGCCCAGGTGGTGGCAGATGTCGTGGGCGAGCTGTGGGTGGGCGTTGCCAGTGAAGACTTTCAGGTCGCTCATGTCGCTCATGTCGCTCCTCCAAGCAGCGGTGCGCTTCGCACAGCGGTCAACGCCGTGGCGCATTCGGAGGCCATCGCGCGGCGCGCAGCGGCTCAATCATGCTCGGACAGAAGTATAGCACGGATGGCGGCCCACTTTCTTGCCAAGCGACGGGGAGATGGGCCGGGATGAGCGCCTTGCCCGCCCATCTCGCGTTGTGCCACAGGGCGCGGGCAGCCAGACACCAGGTGTGGCCAAGCCAGGCGGCAAACACGCTAAAACGGCCATCGTGGGCGTGGCCGACGTCTTGTGGCCGACGTCTTGTGGCCGAAGTCTTGTGGCCGAAGTCTTGTGGCCGAAGTCTTGTGGCCGAAGTCTTGTGGCCGAAGTCGCAATGTAGCAGGACATTAGACGGGGCGAGATGGGGCATCCGGGCTGGGAGACGTGCCCTCCCCCAGAGGGTCACAGCACGCGGCGACAGCAAGGGCGATGCTGACGGCCCGCGCAATGGTGAGCGTTTGCCCCGCGATCCAGGCGGCATTGAAGCGCTCATCGCCCAGATCGGCGCGCAATCCAGCGGCGAGTGCTGCCACCTCGGCGCGTGGGATGGGAGCGAGCCGAACGCCGAGGCGTAGCCGGTGAACGGCGACCGCGCTACAGATCGTGGCCGCCTGCTCTGACTGGCCGCGGGTGCGGGCGACCGCAGCCAGACCATCGAGACAGTGCGTGACGCTAGCGGAGTTGCCGACGCTCTGAAAGTGGACGAGGGCATCTCGAAACAGCACCGCCGCGCGGCATACGTCCCCTTGCGCCAGCGCCGCACACCCCAGGCTCAACAGTGTCTCGGCGATCCCCTCGGTATGCTGGAGTTCTTGCCGCAGGCGCAGGCTCTCGCGCAATACTTCCTCCCCGCGCACATAGTCGCCCTGGCGCCACGTCATCTCGCCGAGATTGCCCAGGGCATCGGCGATGCCGCGCGTGTGTCCGCACTGGCGCTGCAGCGCCAACACGTCCGCGAAGATCACGGCGGCCTCGGCGTAGCCCCCCTGGTCCTGCGCCATGATGCCCAGCCCCGTGAGCGCGGCTGCACTGCCAGGCACAAATCCTATACTCTGGAACAGCGCCAGGCTCTCCTCGTGCAGCGCCTTCGCCTGCGCGTAGTCCCCGCGCAAACGCACCAAGAACCCCTGATTGTTCAGCGTAGCGGCGAGGCCGCGCGTATCGCCGAGCGCGCGGCGAAGCCTGAGACTCTGCTCATACCACGCCTCCGCGCGGGCGTATTCGCCATGCTGCTCAGCCAGGATGGCCGCCTCATTGAGCGCCCGCGCCCATCGGGTCTCCAGCGTGGCCCTCCTCCTGTCATCAGTGGCTTCCCCGGTTGCTGGTTCAGCCTCGGCGGAAACATCCGCACCTTTGGAAACACGTTGTGGCGCTTCTTCGGCCACCAGCGCTAAGACGGCTTCCAGCCATCGCAGCCCCTCGCTGAGATAGCCGCGCGTGTACCAGAAACGCCACAAGGCGTTGGTCAGGCGAAGGCCCAGCGCCACGTCGTGGCATTCCAGCGCCCAGCGCAGCGCACTCCGCAGGTTGCCCTGCTCTCGCTCGAGCCGGGCGAGCCACCAGACCTGACGCGGACCGATGAGCTCCGGCTCCATGGCCTCGGCGAGCGCGGCAAAGTAGGCTGCGTGCGTCCGCCGCATCCGCTCCGCCTCGCCTGAGGCGCCCAGTCGCTCCCAGGCGAACTCACGGATGGTTTCCAGCATCTCCACACGCACAGCCTCCCCCTCATGCTCCGCCGCTGATTCTGAGAAGGCCTCATCTGGCAACTCGCTATCTAGGCAGTACATCAGCGAGTGATCAACGAGCGTAAAGAGCGCGTCGAGGGTGGCGCTGGGCGGGTGATCCGCTCCAATGCGCACCACCGTGAGCGCGTCGAGGGGACACCCGCCGGTGAAGACCGCGAGCCGCGCGAAGAGGATCTGCGCGTTGGCGGGCAGCAGATCGTAGCTCCAGGTGAGCGTGTCGCGCAGGGATTGCTGGCGCGCGGGGAGGTCGCGTGCGCCGCCGTTGAGCGCGAGGAGACGCTGTCGCAGCCGCGCGAGCAGGGTGGATGGTGGGAAGAGTCTGCTCTGTCCAGCCGCGATCTCTATGGCCAGCGGCAGCCCGTCTAGGTGGTGGCAGATGGCGGCGATGGTCGCCGCGTTGGCATCGGTCAGCGCGAAGTCGGGCGCGATTTGCCGCGCGCGCTCCAGAAATAGTGCCACGGCGGGCACCCGCGCGAGCGATGCGGGCGTGTCATTGGCGCGCGTGGGCAGCGCCAGCGGCGGCAGGCGGCATTCCTGCTCGCCGCGGATACGTAGCAGCGCCCGGCTCGTCGCGAGCACCAGCAGGTTGGGGCAAGCCGCGAGGAGCGCTGCCAGCAAGGAGGCCACGGCCTCAAGCACATGCTCGCAGTTATCCAGCACGAGGAGCAGGCGCTTCCTCCCCACGCCATCACGGAGCAGCTCTTCGGGTTCGTGCGTGCCGGGCTCGAGCAGACCTAGCTCCTGGGCGATGGTCGCGGCGACCAACGCTGGATCGCGCACTCCCGCCAGTGAGACGAAGCCAACGCCAGCGGTCAGCTCCTCGCGCAGTGTCAGCGCCACCTCCAGCGCCAGGCGTGTCTTGCCCACGCCACCAGGGCCGGTGAGGGTGAGCAGGCGTAGCATTCCTTCACGAAAGAAGTCGCGGGCCGCGGCGACCGCCGCCTCACGTCCGATAAGGGGCGTCGGCGGCAGGGGAATCGTGAATGCGGGCGCCTCTGGCGCGGAGTGGGGTTGCACGGAGTGGGGCGACGCGGGAGGTGCGGCGGCTGGCTCTGCCGCTGGCGCCAGGCCAAGCTCGGCGAGAGAGCACGCAAAGAGGGCCGCGAGCCGCTGGCGGAAGTACGGGCTAGGCACCGCCAGACCACGCTCCCAGCGGTAGACGGTAAAGGGGCTGGTGCTGAGTTGCTCGGCCACCTGCTCTTGCGACCAGCCACGGCACTCACGAGCGCGTCGGAGTGACTCGTTGCGCGTCGCCATCTTGGCTGTTTTCATGTGCTCCCTCACCTTCCCCGCGCCAGTTGCGCGTGCTCGCGCGTCTCGCCGTCACGTCTCGCCGTCACAGATAAGACTACCAGAAGACGAGTGGGTGTGGAAGCGGGAAGTTCTCAGCACCTCTATCATAGCCCTGCGGCACGATACGAGGCTGCCCGCCTCTATTCTGGCCGTACTGAGACGTTGGCGCGCTGGCGCACGCACTTGTGCGCGCGTGCCCACCTAATCGTGAGGAAAGGCGAACTCTCATGCGATCATTCATGCGTGCGCTCCCGCGACGGCGGACCATCTACCTCGCGCTTGTCGCCATGCTGCTGCTGACCACCGTAGGAACCGCGGGCCTCTTGTTCTCGCAGCGATCGGCGAAAGCCAACGCGGAGAATGGGGTTACGC